>CAYUCW010000022.1:0-6184 GCA_964443435.1 uncultured Caulobacteraceae bacterium
CAATTACCGCCAGTGGTTAAGAATGATGAAATTGATATTCTTGAAGAATGGTTTGGCGGGCCTTATTTCTTTAATTCGCCATCGGCACGCCTTATAGACTGGACAGTAATTGAACTTTGCCATGCGTTTAGGCAAACCGAAGAAAGATTTCTTGAAATTCTTAACCGCGTAAGAGGCGGTAAGATTACACGTGATGATTATGACTTATTAGAAGATAGAATAAATAATAACGCGACTATTGATGTTGATAATGGTGTAATTCTTACTACTACTAATGAAGCGGCAAAACGCATAAATGATAAAGAAATGGCGGCACTGCCTGACAAGGGCAAGATTTATCAATGTGATGTTGATGGGGTTTTTGATGAAAAACTTTTTCCAACTGAAGGCGATTTAAATCTTAAAATTGGCGCAAAAGTTATGATTTTAAGAAATGATGCCGATAAAAGATGGGTCAATGGGACACTTGCAACAATTGTTGATTTATTAAAAGATAGTGTGAAAGTAAAAATAGGCCGTCATATTCATGAAATCGAAACCGCCGAATGGGAAAGATATGCTTATGAACTTGATGAGAATAATGAACCAAAGCGCAAAACCGTCGGTGTATTTCGTCAATTACCAATAAGACCAGCTTGGGCGCTTACAATCCATAAAGCACAAGGACTTACTTTTGATAGGGTACATGTCGATTTTGGACGCGGTGCATTCGCACATGGTCAAACTTATGTTGCACTTTCAAGATGCCGCACCCTAGAAGGACTTACGATTTCAAGAAATTTAAAAGGCAGCGATATAATAATTGAAAAAGGCGCTTCTTATTTGTTTGATAAAGCAAATTTTAGTGATTTTGGCGCTTATCGAATAGGCAAAATAGAGATTGAATGATTTTTTAGTTGATTTCAACATATAAAGATGTATTTAAGTCTTGAACTAAAAAGGAGTTAGCCGTGGCGCGTAATAATTATATTTTTACCTCTGAATCTGTATCTGAAGGTCATCCAGATAAAGTTTGCGATAGAATTTCTGATGAAATCGTAGATCTTTTCTTCCGTCGCACAATTGAAAAAGGCTTAAATCCTTGGACAACTCGTGCCGCTTGCGAAACTTTGGCTACTACTAATAAAGTTGTTATTGCAGGTGAAACAAGACTTGAAGCAGAAATTTCAAATGAAGAAATAATTGAAACTGCGCGCGCGGCAATTAAAGATATTGGCTATGAGCAAGAAGGTTTCCACCATGCAACTGCGGATATTGAAGTATTACTTCATGCGCAATCTGCGCACATTGCCCAAGGTGTTGATGAATCTGGCAATAAAGAAGAGGGTGCAGGCGACCAAGGTATTATGTTTGGTTATGCAACTAATGAAACCGCAGAATATATGCCGGCGCCAATTTTATTCTCTCATAAAATTTTAAAAAAATTAGCAGAAGTACGCCATTCAGGTAAAGAAGCTTGGCTTGGCCCTGACGCAAAATCACAGGTAACTGTGCGATATGAAAATGGTAAGCCAGTTGAAGCAACTTCAATTGTTCTTTCGACACAACATCTTGATGCATCAATGACTTCAGAAGATATTGCGGTACTTGTTAAACCATATATTTATGGCGAATTAGGCGATGCATTGCCAATTTCAAAAGATTGCGCTTGGCATATTAATCCAACGGGCGCTTTCGTGATTGGTGGCCCTGATGGTGATTGCGGTCTTACTGGCCGTAAAATTATTGTTGATACTTATGGCGGCGCGGCACCACATGGTGGCGGTGCTTTCTCTGGTAAAGATCCAACAAAGGTTGACCGCTCTGCGGCTTATGCGGCAAGATATTTAGCTAAAAACGTGGTTGCGGCTGGTCTTGCTGATAAATGCACAATTCAATTATCATATGCAATTGGCGTAGCAGAGCCTTTATCAATCTATGCAAATTGTGATGGCACAGAGCGTTGCGATTTAGATGCTTTAGAAAAGCGCTTATTTGAAGTAATGCGTTTAACGCCTAAAGGCATTCGTACTCATCTTGATTTAAATAAGCCAATCTATGCAAGAACATCTGCTTATGGCCATTTCGGAAGAGCGCCAGATGCGGATGGCGGCTTCTCTTGGGAGCAGCTAGATTTAATCGAAGCTTTAAAAGGTCTATAGTGAAATTAACCCAAACTTCGGTTTGGGTTTTTTTGTTTTAAAACGAAACAGACCCATATTTTACTACTTATGATTCTTTTTTTATTTTTGTCCCAAAATAAACCAATAATTTAATATTTTCATTTATACCTATAAAAAATAGGGCAATGACCCAAAAAAAGCCAAGAATTGGTATGGTGGTATAAATGAGTAAAACAATATTAATCGTTGATGACGATCCAGCACAACGTCGCCTATTGCAAGCGGCAGTAGAGCGCCAAGGCTTCGCAACAAGACTTGCTGAAGATGGTGCGCAAGCAATTGCGCAGGCCGCAGATCCTGCTGTGGATGTTGTCCTTCTTGATTTAATTATGCCAGGTGTATCTGGTATGGAAGCTTTAGAAGCAATAAGGCAAAAACGCGAAGAATTACCGATTGTGGTTTTAACTGCTTCTGGCGGCATTGATACAGTTGTAAAAGCTATGCAAGCGGGCGCATGTGACTTTTTCGTAAAACCTGCAAGTCCAGAGCGTGTGTTGGTTTCAATACGTAATGCCTTGAAAGTAGGAGAGCTTACAACAGAAGTTCGTCGCCTTAAAAAGCGTGCATCGGGTTCATTAACATTTGCCGATATGGTTGCAGGGGCGGCATCTATGCGCCAAGTAATCAAAATGGGGCAACGTGCCGCGGGCGCAAATATTCCCGTACTTATTCTTGGTGAATCTGGTGTTGGTAAAGAGGTTATTGCGCGTTCAATTCATGGTGAAAGCGAAAGAGCGCATAAACCAATTATAACGGTAAACTGCGGCGCTATACCTGAAAATCTTGTTGAATCTATATTATTTGGTCACGAAAAAGGTTCATTTACGGGCGCAAATGATAGACACTTAGGTAAATTCCAAGAAGCCGATGGCGGTACTTTATTCCTTGATGAAGTTGGCGAATTGCCGCTTGAAATGCAAGTAAAGCTTTTACGTGCCTTACAGGAATCTGAAGTTGACCCAATTGGTTCTAAACGCCCAATAAAGGTTGATGTAAGAATTGTTGCTGCAACTAATAAGGATTTGTCAAAGCTCGTTGCCGAAGGCAAATTCCGTGAAGATTTATATTATCGTTTGAATGTTTTCCCAATCGATGCACCTCCATTAAGGGATAGAGCCGAAGATGTACCAGCTTTATGCAAGCATTTCATTTCGCGCTTTAATTCAGAAATGGCAAAGAAAATCATTGGTGTTGCGCCAAATGCAATTGCACTTTTACAAAGCTTTGAATGGCCGGGCAATGTTCGCCAATTAGAGAATATGATCTATAGAGCGATGGTATTATCAGATGGCGACTTCCTTACTTGTGAAGATTTCCCGCAATTAAATATTGGCAAATCATCGCATCATGAGGAAGTAAATATTAGGGAAATTGCAAATGGTTTAAACCTTACGCCAATGGTGGTTGCAAATGAGAATAATGCACAAGTAACTATATTTGATACTGGTGGTCACTTAAGAACCATTGAACAAATTGAACGCGATTTAATTGCTTTTGCGATAGATTTATATGCAGGGCATATGACGGAAATTGCAAAAAGACTTGGCATCGGAAGATCTACACTTTATCGCAAACTAAAAGAATATGATTTAGAAGATCTAATATTAGAAGCTAGTAATTCTTAAATTTAAACATCCTTCCCCGAAAGAAATTTCGGGGATTTTTTTATTCAGCTTTTGATTTTATTGGTTTTGTTTCTATTGGCTTGGGTGTTTCTTTTGCGCATTTATTTACAAGCGAGCTTATATATTCGGAACCAGGGGCAATAATATTTATTTTATTGCTCTCGCCGCTAATGGCAATTTGACCAGTGCCTTTTAAAGATTGTAAAATTGCTTTGGTTTGTACGCTGTTACTTCCATCATTTATTTCATATGAATTTGCACCAGCTAACCAATGCATATCGGCAATTGCTATTGCGGTATTTGATTGGAATTTAATTTTAGAATTTTCACCATATACTGGCGCTTTTATACCCGATACACTTATAGAAATACCACCACTTGGACGGCATGAAACCGAAACAAGTCCGCCGCCGCTTGCAATTGGCGAAGCAATCCTATTTTCGGTTTTACGCCAAGCGGTATTAGTATCAGTGTTTACTTCTGACTTTGGTGTTTCAATTGGTGTTGGCACAAAATTTCTTGTTTGGCTTAGTGTGCCATTTTGCAAATTATAGATTGCATTAATCACATATTGGCCACCATTTGCTTTCGCGCCTGAATCACAAAATCCATTCAGAATAAAAGTATTTTTGCCATTTGAAATTTTAACATTTGGTGTTTGTAATGGTGTCGGAATTATTTCGGTTTTACTTCTTTCAGTATCAATAATAATTGCCTGTGATGTGCATGCTTCGGCATTAGTTCCGCTTCCAACAAGGATAAAGCGTTTTTGGATTGGTGACTTATCAGGCTCATAACCTACAAGTCTTAGAACTTCTGGACGTTTTGAATTTATAAAATTAACTTCTTCCTGTTTGCCGCTAAGAAGGTTTTTAACTTGTGGAAATACTTGTTTGCCATCAATAAATGCCGCAGGGCCAGCGTCGGTAGGCTTAATTTCAAATACGCCTTTTGGCGATAAATATTGACCTTGACTTAAATTAGGTTGCAAACCATCAAATTTAACTAAATCAATATATGCCATTGCAATTGATAGATTTTCACCATTTTTCCTAAATTCACTAAGAATAATAGTTCCTGGGATTTTACTTGCAGTAAAAGTAAGAACTAGGCTTTTTGGGAAATCCTTGTCAATTGTACCAAAATTATTTAAGTTTTTATCTTGAATTTTAGGTTCAAAACTAAATCTTGCTTCAATTTTTCCATTAACCGCAAGAAATTCAAGATTGGTAGAATAGCCATTTTGCGAAGCTATTACTTCATATTCATTTAAAACTCGTTCAAGCGAAAGGCCCGTTGAGATTGGCGCTTCACCGGCGATAGGTGAAACATAAACCGTTTGTGGGCCAACTGAAACCAATAAAGCATTTTTAACTATAGAAGTTTGATTTTGGGAAGTTATGTCTTCGATTTTTGGCTTATACCTAAGGAATGGCAAAGTATATCCGCCGATGACAAAGCCAATTATAAAACAAAAAGCGCCAAATAGCCAAAGCGTTAATGCGCCATAACGTTCACCATGAACGCTTATAGCACTTACATTTACGGCTTTATCTTCGTCCTGCATATATAATCCAAATCACTTTATTGAATTATATAAATAATTATAGCTAATAGAAGGTAAATTTATTGCCTTAAGCTTGCACCAAGTTTCACCGCCGAAGAAATTATTTTTGCATTTAACTCTTCGATATCTTTTTCGGTAAGGGTTTGGGTTTTTGGTGCAATAATAACTTCAATACCTATTGAAACCTTGCCTTCCTCAATCCCTTTACCTGAATAATTATCAAAGACATTAACCTTATCAATAAGGTTTTTATCGGCATTATTTATGGCGCGCACTAAATCACTTACCGCTTTTGTTTTATCAAAAATAAAGGCATAATCACGCGATAATTGCATAAATGGCGAAAGTTCAAGTTTCGCGCGGGCTTTAGAGGCTTTTTGCTTGGCTTTAGGCAGATTATCAAGGATAATTTCAAACGCAAATACTTCTTGGTCTACGCCTAAAAGCTTGGCGACTTTCGGATGAATCTGACCATATTCTGCGGCAATAGTTTTGCCCATTTTCAATTGACCAGAGCGGCCCGGATGGTAATGCGAACTTGCACCATTTGATGGCATAAGGCCGCCAGTTGGCACACCCATAGCATTAAGAACGCCCATCATATCGGCGCTTATATCAAATACATTTTTGGAAATTTCGCTATTCCAATGTTTTTGCTTGCCTGTGGCAATTGCCGCAATCACGGTTTTTTGATCGCTTGGGTTATCACCTAAATAGATTGGGCCCGCTTCAAAGAATGCCAATTTATTAAGACCAAGATTAATATTACGACCGGCCGCCAAGATTAAATTAATCAAAGCCGATGGACGCATATATTCAAGCTCATCATT
>CAYUCW010000022.1:6284-7418 GCA_964443435.1 uncultured Caulobacteraceae bacterium
AATTGGGTAGCTTGATGGATGCCCATTTCGCAAGATTGTGGATCTATGCCGCGCTCAAATCTATATTTTGCATCTGATACAATACCTGTTGCACGGCCAGTTTGGAAAATGCTTAAAGGTTCAAAATATGCGGATTCAATAAATACTTCGCTTGTGCTTTCATCACAGCCAGAAGATAATCCGCCCATAATGCCGCCAAGCCCCAAAGCACCTAAATTATCGGCAATAACACACATATTTGGTGAAAGATTATAAGTCTTTGCATCCAAAGCTTCAAAGTTTTCGCCTTCAATTCCGCTTCTTACAATAATATCGCCATTAAGTTTTTTAGTGTCATAAACATGCAAAGGACGCGCACGGTCATAGGAAATAAAATTCGTAATATCTACGAGTGCGTTAATAGGACGAAGGCCAATCGCAACTAATCTATCTTGAAGCCATTTAGGCGAAGCGGTATTTTTAACATTTTTAATCACGCGACCTGCAAAAATAGGGCAGGCTTCGGTTTCAATTTTAATATCAATATCGCAAGGGAATGAACCTTTATTCACTTCGATATTGCGATCTTTAAATTCACCCAAACCACGCGCCGCAAGTTCACGCGCGATTGAATTAACCCCAAGCCAATCAGGGCGATTTGGTGTTACTTCAAAGTCAATGACCGCATCATTAAGGCCCAAAGCCTCGGCGGCAGAAGTGCCAACCGCAATATCATCAGAAAGTTCAATAATGCCAGAGCTATCACCCTCGATACCAAGTTCGGAATACGAACACATCATACCATTTGAAACCACGCCGCGAACTGGCTTGGCTTCTAGGGTAACGCCCAAAGCCTCAACACATGTTCCGATTGGGGCAAATATGGTTGTAAGCCCTGCGCGCGCATTTTGTGCGCCACAAACAATTTCAAGGCGACCTTGGAAAGTATCAACTTGGCAAACCCTTAATTTATCAGCATTCGGGTGTTGCACGGCTTCGATAATTTTTGCGACCGAATAAGCACCAAGCTTTTGCGCAGGATTATGAATATCCTCAACTTCAAGCCCTGCCATTGTCATGGCATCATTAATTTCTTCAATTGTCGCTTCGGTATTTAAATAATCTTTAAGCCAATTAATTGTGAACTTCATTTTA
>CAYUCW010000022.1:7518-9451 GCA_964443435.1 uncultured Caulobacteraceae bacterium
AATCCGCTTGTAATGCTTGGTGCAAAGAATGCATCAAAACCAAAATGTTCAAGCCATCTAACATCTGAATTAAACATATCTCTAAGGTCTGGAATACCATATTTAAGCATGGCAAGCCTATCAATACCTAAGCCAAAGGCAAAACCTTGATAGACATCAGGGTCAATGCCACATGAACGCAATACATTTGGATGAACCATGCCACAGCCAAGAATTTCAAGCCAATCTTCGCCAGTACCAATCTTAAGCTCTTTACCTTTTCTATCGCATCTTACATCAACTTCGGCCGAAGGTTCTGTAAATGGGAAATGGTGCGGCCTAAAACGAACTGCGGCTTCTTCAACTTCAAAGAAGCGCACAAGGAATTCCATTAATACGGATTTTAAATGCCCCATGTGCACGCCTTCTTCGATAACCAAACCTTCGATTTGGTGGAACATTGGCGTGTGGGTTTGGTCAAAATCGCATCTATAAGTGCGCCCTGGGGCAACAATTCTTATTGGTGGCTTTTCAGAAGTCATAGTTCTTATTTGCACCGGTGAAGTATGAGTGCGCAAAAGCTTACGTGTGCCATCTTCGCTTGGCTGCATAAAGAAAGTATCATGCATATCACGCGCTGGGTGCTTTTCTGGAAAGTTTAAAGCCGTGAAATTATGGAAATCATCTTCAATATCTGGGCCTTCTTTGACTGCAAAACCCATATCGGCAAAAATTGTCGCCACTTCTTCAAATACTTGCATAATTGGGTGGATAGAGCCCAATGAACGCGGGGCAGGTGGCAAAGTTACGTCAATGCGTTCCGCCAAAAGACGCGCTTCTAAGGCCGCTTCTTCAAGGGCGGTCTTTTTTGCATTAATTAAATCGGCAAGGCGATTTTTAAGGCCATTAATCTTTGGGCCAAACTCTTGACGCTCCTCTGCGCTCATGCCGCCAAGGCCTTTTAAAAGCTCAGACACCGAGCCTTTTTTACCAAGTGCATTGACGCGCAATTCTTCAAGCGCAGCTTCAGAATTTGCGGATTCAAGATCGTTCAAAAGGGATTTTTCTAATTCTTCGATATTACTCATTATAAATTCCATATTCGCGGCTTGATATGGCGTATTTTGTCAAAGTTTTCAATCAAAGAATACAATATAATTTTGTAATAAAAAAAGCCCGAACTATGTTCGGGCTTTTGAGAATTTTAATTGCATTGCCTATTAAGCTAAAGCCGCTTTCGCTTGGTCAACTAATGCTTTGAAAGCAACAGTTTCAAAGTTCGCAAGATCTGAAAGAACTTTACGGTCAACTTCGATACCAGCTTTAGTTAAGCCATCGATAAAGCGTGAATAAGTCAATTCATACTCACGAACCGCAGCGTTAATACGCTGAATCCAAAGTGAGCGGAAATTGCGTTTTTTCGCTTTACGGTCACGATACGCATACTGACCAGCGCGCCAAACAGCAGCAGTAGCAGTACGAATAGTGTTTTTACGACGACCTTGATAGCCTTTAGCTCTTGCTAGGATACCTTTACGGCGTGCGCGGGTTTCTTTACCAGCTTTAATACGTGCCATTGTTCAAATCTCCTATCTTAAGCCGTACGGGCACCAAAGTTTAACGCGCGTTGCTTCAACGTCTGCAAGAACAGCCATGCCGCGATTCGAACGAATATACTTTGAGTTATGAGAGATAAGACGGTGACGCTTACCAGCGGGACCTGCCATGACTTTGCCAGTAGCAGTAATCTTAAAGCGTTTTTTAACGCCTGATTTAGTTTTCAATTTAGGCATTTTAATCTCCGAAAAGAAGGTTTAAAAATAATCAACTAGGCATGCCATTTTAGCCCGCTGATCAAGGAAGTGGTCGTATTACCTATATTATATAGATTTACAAGGTTTTTGTGCAGGTTTTTCTATTTAATTATGAAACTGATTGTTTCTACGTGCTTTAA
>CAYUCW010000022.1:9551-19374 GCA_964443435.1 uncultured Caulobacteraceae bacterium
GGTTTTTGGATAAGTTGATTTGCAATAAATATGTATCAACCCAAAAAGTGTGAAACGGTTTTTGGATAAGTTGATTTGCAATAAAAACTTTGGTGCGCTTATGTGCGCTTAATCAATGACGTAATACTCATGAACATGCTTGCCGCAGCGGCATAGCACCAAGGGCAGTGGCCTATCATAAAAATACTATTGGTTTGCATATTTGTTGACAATAGGGTGCACCAAGTTTTTGCCGCATACATTTCAAAAGATGTGGTAGTCATATAAGTTGCGATTAAAGCCGCAAGCGCCCAAAAAATACTTGTAAGAATTGAAATTCTATCAGTATTTAAACTTAAAGAAATAACTTCCGCACTATTTTTCATAATCAATCCTCACAAAATTGATTTATAAATAGTCTTTTTATTTGGCTTTGAAAATTGCGACAATTGCGCACATGATTTTTAAATATTAAATTTTCAATCCCATGCCCGAAATTGGCATAGCTTAGTCATATAAGAAATCATGACTTATTTAAACAATACACAAACCGAAAACCTTGAAACCCTTACCGATAAGATAAAAAGGGTTTCTGATATTTATGCCAAAACTTATAATATAAAACGCGATGAAGATTGGTATTTCCTAAAGCTTTTGGGCGAAATCGGAGAGCTTACAAAAGAATATAATATTATAAAAAGACGCACGATTCGCCCACTAAATCTTGAAGCAATCGAAGATGAAATTGCCGATTGTTTTTGCCATATTATTTTATTGGCTGATTGCCTAGATATAAATATTGAAAAGACAATAAAGCGAAAATGGTTTAAATTTTTGAAGTAATTTAAAGCTTATTCATACACTGCGACATTAAGTCATGTCCCAATTTTCATTAAAAAAGCGCAATACAAATTAATTCTAAAATTTGTTTAGAGTCGTTTGAATAGGGGTCAAAAATGACTGATGGGTTAAAATCAGCACCATTACAAACCATTGGCTTTGGTAAAGAAGGTCAAAGAATTGATGTTTTTATCATAAGCCTTTTATGTGCATTAGGTTTTGTATGGGGCATAACCGCCATGGCATTGGCACATGATAGAGGTATGGCGCTTCTTGGTGCAATTTTCACTGGGGCTTTTGCATTGGCGATATTTTCAATATCTTATGCCGGCACCAAAGGTAAGCTTTTTATAGATCACGCAAAATATAGTGATGAAGTTATAAAGGCAGGGGTCTTTGCGTCTTCATTCTGGGGCGTGGTTGGTATGCTTGTTGGGGTAATAATTGCGTCTCAGCTAGCTTTTCCAGATTTTCTATATTTTGAAGAGCTTGGATTTTTAAATTTTGGCCGTTTACGTCCATTGCACACTTCGGGTGTGATTTTTGCGTTTGGCGGCAATGTGCTTATTGCCACTAGTTTTTATGTAGTACAGCGCACTTGTAGAACAAGATTATTTGGCGGTTTATTACCTTGGTTCGTATTTTTTGGCTATAATTTAGTAATTGTCGCTGCGGGCACTGGATATTTATTTGGTGTAACTTCGGGTCAAGAATATGCCGAACCAAATTGGGTAGTTGATTTATGGCTTACTATTGTTTGGGTCGCATATTTAATCGTATTTCTTGGGACAATTTGGAAACGTAAAGAGCCGCATATTTATGTTGCCAATTGGTTCTATCTTGCCTTTATCGTAACTGTTGCGATTTTACACCTTGTAAATAATATTGCGGTCCCGGCTTCGGCTTGGTCTTCACATGCATATTCATTATTTGCAGGCGTACAAAATGCAATGACACAATGGTGGTATGGTCATAATGCGGTAGGCTTTTTCTTAACCGCTGGCTTCTTAGGGATTATGTATTATTTTGTTCCTAAACAAGCGGATAGACCGGTATATTCTTATAAATTGTCAATCATCCATTTCTGGGCGCTTATTTTCACTTATATGTGGGCAGGCCCGCACCACCTTCATTATACGGCTTTACCGCAATGGGTGCAGACTTTGGGCATGACTTTCTCAATCATACTTTGGATGCCTTCTTGGGGCGGTATGATTAATGGTCTTATGACACTTTCTGGGGCATGGGATAAGTTAAGAACAGATCCAGTTTTAAGAATGTTGGTTGCGTCTATTGCATTCTATGGCATGTCAACTTTTGAAGGCCCAGTTATGTCAATTCGTGCGGTGAATTCACTTTCACATTATACTGATTGGACAATTGGACACGTTCATTCGGGCGCACTTGGTTGGGTTGGTATGGTATCTTTTGGTGCTTTATATTGCCTAACTCCGTGGTTATGGAAAACTAAAAGATTATATTCAGTAAAACTTGTAGAGGCGCATTTCTGGTTATCTACAATTGGTATTCTTTTTTACATCACTGCAATGTGGGTATCAGGTATCATGCAAGGCCTTATGTGGCGCGCTTATAATGAGTTTGGTTTTCTTCAATATTCATTCGTTGAAACCGTAAAAGAAATGAAACCTTATTATATAATTCGCGCACTTGGTGGCCTTATGTTTACCGCAGGCGCAGGCGTTATGGCATATAATTTATGGCGCACCGCCCGTGGTGATGTGGCTGTAAAAGAGCCATTAATCGAAGCCCAAACCGTAGCAGCAGAATAGAAGGAGGATATTATGTTACTTGATAAACATGGTGCATTAGAGCGTAATTCAATCTTTCTTTTGATTGGTATTATTCTTGTCGTAAGTATTGGCGGTTTAATTGAAATCGCGCCAATGTTCAAAATTGAATCAACCATAGAGCAGGTAAAAGGCGTTCGCCCTTATACCCCACTCGAGCTTGCAGGGCGTAATATTTATATTCGCGAAGGCTGCTATACTTGCCACTCACAAATGGTAAGGTCTTTACGAGACGAAGTTGAACGTTATGGGCATTATTCATTGGCCGCAGAGTCAATGTATGATCACCCTTTCCAATGGGGTTCAAAACGTACTGGCCCTGATCTTGCGCGAGTTGGCGGTAAATATTCAGATGATTGGCAAGTTGGGCATTTAAAAGACCCACGTTCAGTTGTTCCTGAATCTGTTATGCCTCCCTATGCATTTTTGGCTAAGAAAGACTTAGATTATAAATATATTTCTGAGCATTTATTAGCAAATACAAGAGTTGGTGTTCCATACACTAAAGAAGCAATTGAAAATGCGAAACTTGATTTAATTGCGCAAGCCGATCCAATGGAAGACAGCACAGATTTACAAAAACGCTATGGCGGCAAAGTAAATGTGCGTGATTTCGATGGTGATAAAAAACGCATAACAGAGATGGATGCAATAGTAGCCTATCTTCAAGTGCTTGGAACAATGGTGGATTTCAAATCTTATGAGCCACAAAAAGCAGAGAATTTGAGATAGCCATGACATATGAAAACCTTGCAATTTTTGCACAAAAAGGCGGCTCTCTATATTTCGCATTAGTATTTTTTGGGGTCTGTATTTATGCATTCCTCCCGAAAAATAAGCCAATATTTGATAGAGCCGCAAATCTTCCGCTTGATAATTCTAATGATGATGCTCCCGAAGTGATGGAGAATGAAAATGTCTAAAAAAGAAAAAGACGAAATAAGTGGTGTTGATACCACTGGCCATGAATGGGACGGTATTAAAGAGCTTGATAATCCGCTTCCTAAATGGTGGTTATATATTATGTATGGCTGTATTGTTTGGGCGATTGGCTATTGGATTCTTATGCCGGCACTTCCATTGTGGAATAGTTATACTAAAGGAGTTTTAAACTATTCAGATAGGGTGAATGTTGCCAAAGAAGTAAAAACTATGCAGGATTTACGTGCCCCTGACTTTGCAAAACTTCAGGCTACACCAATCGAGCAAGTAAAAAACAATCCAGAACTTTATGCATTTGCCCAAGAAGCGGGTAAGTCAGTTTTTAACGATAATTGCGCTACTTGCCATGGTGCAGGTGGGCAGGGTGCCAAAGGCTATCCATCGTTAACTGATGATGTTTGGCTATGGGATGGTACGTATGAAGGCATAAGAACAACTCTTAATTATGGTATAAGATCTGGACATGAAAATGCCCGCCAAAGTCAAATGCCTTCATTTGGGGTTGATGGTTTACTTGAAGGTAAACAAATCAATGATTTAACCGAATATGTCATGACTTTGTCTAATATTTCAGGCGCGGATAAAGCAATGGCAAGCAAAGGGGCGGCATTATATGCAACCAATTGTGCTTCTTGTCATGGTGCAACTGGTATTGGGGATCCATTAAAAGGTGCACCAAACTTAACCGATAAAGAATATTTATATGGCGGAAATCGTGATGCGATTTATGCACAAATTCACTATGGTCGTAATGGCGTAATGCCAAATTGGAATACACGCTTTGACGATGCGACTATTAGTGCCTTAACGGTTTATGTGCATTCATTAGGTGGTGGCAAATAAACGATATTGTCATGAATATTCCTCCCCCTAAAAATGATGAATTTAATAGTTTAAAAATCGACGCTGCTGCAGTTAATTCTGCGGCAGCGCGTGAGCTTTATTCAAAACGTCAGCAAATCTATCCTAAGACTATTAAAGGCACATTTCGTAACATAAAATGGCTTGCGATGGCAATTTTATTAGCGATTTATTATATTGCGCCGCTTTTAAGATGGGATAGGGGGGAATCTTCTTCTAATCAATTTATACTTGCCGATTTTGCAGGGCGTAAATTTTATTTTGGGCCTATCGAAATATGGCCACAGGAAGTCTATTATATAACTGGGCTTTTAATTCTTGCGGGCGTGGGTCTTTTTCTTGCAACCGCTTTATTTGGACGTATATGGTGCGGCTATGCTTGTCCGCAAACTGTATGGACCGATTTATTTATTGCGGTGGAAACCTTTTTTGAAGGTGATAGAAACCAAAGAATGCGTCTTGATAAAGCGCCATTAAACTTCAATAAAGCTTGGCGTAAAACCGGAAAACATATAGTTTGGTTATTGATTTCATTATTTACTGGCGGCTGGTTCGTTATGTATTTTAATGATGCTTATGAAGTTTTAAATGGCTTTTTGACTGGCAAAGCCCCACTTGCATCTTATGTTTTTGCGCTTTCACTTACATTTACTACTTATATATTAGCCGGCACAATGCGGGAGCAGGTGTGCACTTATATGTGCCCATGGCCACGTATACAGGCGGCAATGATGGATCATAATGCGCTTGCCGTTACTTATCGCTATGATAGGGGGGAGCCAAGAGGTTCTCATAAAAAAGGTGAAACTTGGGATGGCCGAGGTGATTGTATTGATTGCAATCAATGTGTTGCAGTATGCCCAGCAGGGATTGATATACGTGAAGGTATGCAAATTGAATGCATAAATTGCGCGCTATGTATTGATGCTTGCGATGAAATTATGGTTAAAATCGATAGGCCAAAAGGGCTTATTGCTTATGACTCTCCCGATAATATTAAACGCCGTGAAAAAGGTGAAAAGCCAATTTATCAATTATTGCGCGGACGGACAATTGCTTATGCCTTATTATTCATTGCGGTTTCAGGGGTAATGGCCTTTGGACTTTTGACAAGAAATCCAATGGAAGTTAATGTCATACGCGATAGATCCCCATTATTTGTAAAGCTTTCCGATGGTATGGTTCGTAATAATTATACTTTGAAATTAATAAATAAAAGCGGCACTAATCGTAAAATTTCAATTGAATTTAAAGGCATAAATAGCCCAAGCCTAAGTTCTGAAACCGCAATTATAAAAAATAATCGCGTAATTCTTGATACAATCCCTAATAATGTAACACAGGTGAAAATCTATGTTAAAGCAGATCCATCTATCCAATCCAAAGCAATCGCAAAAATAAATGTGCAAATCTTTGATGTGCAAAATAGTAAAAAAATCACTAGCTCAAAATCAGTATTTATAAGTAGGCAAAAACACGATGACGAATAATCCAAAAGAATTAAAAGGCTGGCACGTTTTAACTATAATATTAATAGTTTTTGGCGTAGTTTTCGCGGTGAATGGCTTTTTCATTTATAAAGCCTATTCAACTTATTCAGGTGAAAAAGAGCATGCCTATATGGAAGGTTTGAAATTTAATGAAACCCTTGCGGCAAGGGCTGTTCAATCTGAATTAGGTTGGAAAATGTCACTTGATATGAATAGGGGGGCCGGCGGCGATGCATTATTCGTTGCAAGCTTTAAAGATAAAAATAATGATCCAATAGTGGGGCTAAATATTATTGGTAAAATCGGCCGCAAAACCGAAGACAAAGAAGATATGAACCTTATTTTTAAAGAAACCAAAACAGGCATTTACGAAGCCCATGTCAAAGAATTGGCTTCTGGAAAATGGGTATTTAATGCTAAAGCAAGTAAAATAAATTTCCCTGATTTCATAACTGAAACCGAACTTAAAATAAGATGAATAGCATTGACCTAAGAGGCTGCCCAACAGGGCTTGAGATTGCGGCAGATGAAACAAGTGCCGCTGACCCTAGGGTTTTTGTAAAAAACAAAGATGACAAATTATCGCTTGAATTATTAATTAAAGGGGCGAAATGCGCCAATTGCCTTGCCAAAATTGAAAATGGTGTGAAGTCTATTGCAGGAATTGAAACCGCAAGACTTAATCTTTCAAGCGGACGATTAACAACTGCTTGGCAAGATAAAAATTTAGACGCGCGAATTATAGTTCAAAAAATCATTGATTTAGGCTATGGCGCAATTCCATTTTCAAGTGATGAAGCCAAAACGGCCGAAGATAATTATGGGCGCAGCCTTCTTTATGCCATGACGGTAGCGGGCCTTGCGACAATGCTTGTTATGATGTTCACAGAGCCAATGTGGTATGCCGCAAAATATGGTGAAATGGGCATTGCAACCCGAACAACATTTCAATATTTGGCGGCTTTAATTGCAATACCGGCTGGCTTTTATTCAGGACTTCCTTTTTTTAAAACCGCTTGGGCAAGCCTTAAAAAAGGCAATGCAAATATGGATGTGCCCATAAGTCTTGCGATAATTCTTACTGCCGCGCTTTCAATATATGCAACAATAAATAAGCAAGAGCATGTATTTTATGATGCAATTGTTATGCTTGAATTCTTTTTATTATGCGGAAGATATCTTGATCATTCACTTCGTCAAAAATCAAGAATTGCCGCAACCGAGCTTATGTCACTTCAAGCCGCGACCGCAAATTTAATCACAGAAACCGAAATTAAAAGCATTAAAATTGAAGAAATAAACGCAGGTGATTTATTAGAGATTTTACCAGGGGACAGGATTCCCGTTGATGGCATTATAAAATCTGGAAGTTCTAATTTTGATTTATCAATGCTTACTGGCGAGACTATGCCTGTTATACTGGGGGCGGGCGAAAAAATTGCCGCAGGAACACTTAATATGACGGGCCGTATTATAATGACGGCAAGCTCTAGAAGTGAAGATAGCTTCCTTAGCGAAATTGCAAGATTAATCGAAGCCGGTGAGCAGTCAAAAAGTTTCTATGTTCGACTTGCTGATAAAGCCGCCAAAGCCTATGTGCCCATTGTACACGGCGCGGCACTTTTAACTTTGATTGGCTGGTTATTATTAGGAAAGGGGTTTGAAGCGTCAATTTGGAATGCTTGCGCGGTTCTTATTATAACATGTCCTTGCGCACTTGGTCTTGCCGTCCCTGCGGTGCAAGTCGTAGCCTCAGGCAGATTATTCAAACAAGGCGTATTAGTTAAATCGGGTGATGCCCTTGAAAGGCTTGCGGTTATCGACACTATTGTATTTGATAAAACAGGGGTCTTAACCAAAGGTGTTCCCAATCTTTTGAATAGGAATGAAATCAAAGATATCGATTTGGCCAATGCTGCAATGCTTGCGCGCGGATCACGTCATCCATTATCAAGGGCGATTTTTAGGGCGGCAGGAACAGGGCCAATTGCCGATAATATTAAAGAAACAATTGGCTTTGGGGTTGAAGGCATTATTAATGGCAAAACTGCAAAGCTCGGTAGTGGAAAATGGGTTGGTGCTGATATAAATGTTTCACATGAAACTGAAATTTGGTTTAAATTAGAAAATCAAGAACCAGTCAGATTTATATTTGAAGATAGCTTAAGAAAAGACGCAAAAGCCACAATCGAAAAGCTTAAGGTTTTAAATCTTAATATTGAAATTCTTTCTGGCGACAGAGAGTTTGCGGTCAAAAAAGCTGCCGAAGCATTGAATATAACAAATTATAAGTTTGGACAAACCCCACATGATAAAGCGCAAAGGCTTGAAAACTTGCGCGCATCAGGCAAAAAAATTCTTATGGTTGGTGATGGTCTTAATGATGCGCCATCGCTTGCAAAGGCATTTGTATCAATTTCCCCTGGAACGGCGGCGGGGGCTTCGCAAACTGCATCAGATATGGTGTTTCAATCTGAAGAACTAAATTCGGTTTATAATGCAATAAAACTTGGCAAACTTTCAAGAAATAGAATTCTGGAAAATTTTTGGTTTTCTGCTATATATAATTTAGTAACTGTACCTATTGCAATAATGGGAATGGTAACGCCACAATTTGCGGCAATTGCAATGTCGGTTTCATCAATTTTAGTAAGTTTAAATGCTTTAAGGCTCTTAAGTTCAAAGGTGTAGCATGGAATCTATGGTTTATTTAATTCCAATTGCGCTTGCGGTTGCAATTATTGCGATGTTCACATTTGTTTGGACGGTAAGAAATAAACAATATGACGATCCAAAAGGTAATGCCAGCCGAATTCTAATTACAGATGATGATAAGCCGTTATAATTATTCAATAATATTTTTATAAGCGTGCCATGTAACATGCCCAAGCCAAGGGAAAATTATTATTAATGGCAAAAACAAAAGAAACGCCGATAAAGCGACCATCATGCTTATTACAAATGCCCAAGAAAACATTGCCATTGGGTTTTTAAATACAACATATACAGATGCGCCCATTGCCGAAAATGCACTTATATTCCTATCAAAGGCCAAGGGAATAGAAATTGCCGAAATTGAAAATCCTATAATAGATAAGATTGCACCAATTATTGTTCCAATTACCGCCATGCTTACGCCCTCTGGGGTAAGAATGACAAATTGCATAAAATCGATTTCTTCTTTTATTGGATGATTACTTGTCGCTATTGCATAAAGTGAAAAGGCGATAAGCGCCCAAATAGCTACTAAATTTAATAAAGTAAGGCCAATCAAGATAATTTGAATGGGTGATTTAGGGTTGCGGCTTTGTTCTTTATCTTCAAGCTTGCGGCTTTGCCTATAGACAAAAGTTGCAAGTAAAGGGCCTATAAATGCAAATGCCCCAATTGCCGCAGGTATATAAGTTCCTAAACCATTAAAATATAAAAATACCAAAATACCTATTGAAATAATTGTAACCAATAAGCCAATTAAAAGACTGGGCTTACGCGAAAGCTTCAAAGATTCCCAGCCGGCGGACATCCATTTCCAATGCGCATCGCCTTTGAGCGACTTTATTTTTATGGTTTCATTCGGTTTAGAAGCGCTAATTTCCATTTTTTGCCCTTGATTGGTTTATTCTGATATTATTAAGAATAAAACAATTTGCAATTGGTTATAATGCCGCATGTGGAGTCTATTTTTATTCTTTGAATTATGCGCATA
Source organism: uncultured Caulobacteraceae bacterium (assembly GCA_964443435.1). Lineage (GTDB taxonomy): Bacteria > Pseudomonadota > Alphaproteobacteria > Caulobacterales > Aquidulcibacteraceae > Pseudaquidulcibacter. The sequence continues at coordinate 19,178 of CAYUCW010000022.1, forward strand.
AAAATAGTCCATTGCTTAAAAGAAATGGACTATTTTATATGGCTTCAAAAAATTAGTATTCTAGCCAATCTGTTGTGGCGGATTAATTCCTTCATCAAAATGAATCTGCCCAAGATATTTTGGATCAAGGCTAAAGCTTGGTTTTCTTGGATATTTATTGCCTTTATAGCCGCCCAAAGCTTTAATAATTCTTGCAT
>CAYUCW010000022.1:19474-32857 GCA_964443435.1 uncultured Caulobacteraceae bacterium
TTTCTTGGATATTTATTGCCTTTATAGCCGCCCAAAGCTTTAATAATTCTTGCATAAGCAATTTTTGGAAGATCAATTATAGGGTTTGAGTTTTCAATTTTTGGATTAAGTCCATAATATCTTCTAAAGCACCCATTGGCATAAAGTGTATTAGCGCGAAGCGCTGCCTTAGTCGTCAAAAATTCAATTGAAAATGAAACATTCACACTATCATGGTTTACAATTCTATGTGGCGCGTTTTGTGGCCAAGTCACAAACTCCCCTGGAACTAAATCATGAATAAGCGCATTTTCATCCCAATTAGGATTTAATACTAATTGCTCATCACGTTCTTTAATTGCAATTGCTTCAAGGCTTTCATTTTCGATATATGGCGCACTTGGCGGATATAAATAAATTCGTTTTTTGCCGCGTAATTGCATTAATAAAACCAAAGGCATATCTGCATGATAAGATACATGTGCATTTGGCGATGATATAAGCATACCCATGTCATGCTTATAAGTATTTATTCCAGTTCTATCTTCGATTTGCTTAAATAAAGACTCGCAAAGTTCATTAATTTCAGGATTATGATGATTGCATTTTCTTAAGTTTAGCCAAAGCCTTCCGTTTTTTACGGCTTCTAATAATTCAGTAGAAGTTAATTCACCACGGCGACCCAAATACCATTCTTCTGAATCATTTGGGTTATATCCCATTGTATAAATTTCTAGGCTTTCTCTTGGATAATTATCAATTATTTTCGCTAAGCCTTCATCAGTGAATAAAGAGTTTTCATGAAAATTATGATTTACGATTTCAGTTTCAACCGTAAAATTTTTCATGCTATTTGATTGCCATAAGATTTCATTGCTCATGTAGAATTTCCTAGCTATGTTTGATTACACGTTTCTTAGCGTTCAAAAATGCGTTTAGTACGCCTTTTGCGCGGTCAATTTGATTTAATTCAAGGCAGGCAATTTGATCAAACCTACGATATAACTTATTGTAAATATTGCCTAATTTGCCAGATTTTAAATTTTGTTTTGGGCCATTATCGGTAAGTAAGCAGTTTTTCACTATAAAATGGTTATTTGTAAATGAATCTTTATAATGCGAGTGTCCAGTCGCTAAATCATAATATGCAACACCACTTTGAACTAAGGCATCATGGCAATCAGTAAGGAAAATTTGTCCTGGTGAATATTTGAAATATTCGGGATCATATGAAGCAATCCATGCATGAACCCTAGAATTAAGTCTTACACCAAAATGCATACATACAGGTATGCCGGCAATTTTCATTGTAAGCATTACGCCATGAAGACCATTTGTATCGGCCTCACAAAGTTTTTTAAACATTGCTTTCACCCAATCAGGTGAAACAAAATTATGAATACCAGTTTCTTTTATTTGCTGGTTCTTAAGTTCAATCATGCGATCGAAACTTTTCGGGCATTTATCTTCGAAAACAAATTCTATTTCGCCTAAATCATCATTTATACGACGTTTTAAGCGATTAATATTTTTACGATGCTTTTTGCTTGCTGTATTGTAAATTTCGTCATGTACTAAATCAATTCCAAAAGCATTATCAATTTCGCCATAAGTTTCACCACAAATATTATATGGATCTAATAAGCCAATTGCTTTGAATTTTTTTATGCCAGCAAGTTTAAGCGCGACTTCAGCCTTTAATGGAGAATTTTCATAAGTTAAAATTGCGCTATAGTCTGAAAATGGTGCCCCAACTGGACGTGCAAAGCCATTGCCACGATTATGAAATGCTAAAAAGCCAATCGGCGTTTCATTTTCATAAAAGACCGCAACTTCAACATCATCTCTAACTTCGCTTAGGGTTTTAACAAATTCAAAACTAAGAATTGGTGATTTGAATAAATCATTTTGTCCGCATATTTCATGCCAAATACTTATTTCATTGGCACTTAGACTATCGGCTTTTTTTATTTTACAATTTATTTCAGACACTTTTTCACCTTATAAATGCTCAATAGAGCAAAAAGGTAAAATTCATGATAATATTTAGTTTAAATTTTATCTAATCTCAGTTGGTGCTATTGAATATGAAGTATTGCAAAACTCACAAATTGCGTTGATTTTACCATTTTCATCCAATAAATCGTCATAATCTTCGTTAATATATTGTTTCATAAGCGAAACTAAACGATCTTTTGAACAATTACATTTTGCGATTAATAATTTGGGCTCAAAAACTCTAACGCCTTCTTCGTGATAAAGATTATATAAAAGGCTGGCGATTGGGGTTTGAGTTTCTAATAATTCTTCTTCTTTCAGAGTATTGAATTTTAAAACTGCTTCATTCCAATCTTCATCAGTATCACCGCGTAAATCATCATTAGCGATTTTTTGAATCATAATTCCATAAGCGCGCCATTCAGGATGACTTGTATCAAAAGCCGTCTCTGTAGCGGCTAAAATTCTTGTTGGAATTTGCTCAGACTTAGCGAAATAATGCTCTGCTAGCTCTGAAATAGTTTGCGAGTCTTCAAATGCAACATTGCCTTGATAGCGTTCCACAGAGCTAACTAAATCAAGAGTATTAAGCATAAATCCTTCACCAAATAAGTCTTTTAAACTTGGCTCTGGATTAGACTTTAAAATTTCTTCTAGTTTATCTTTATTATGCTTAATTGTGCCGCGCAAAGTTCCATTATGAGTATATTCGGCAACTATAAAGTCGAAAGCAAGGTCTTTTCTTTCATGTTCCGCGCGAATTTCTACTATAAGTTTGCCTTCCATTTTAAGGCCAGCACCCATAATTACGCAAACAACAAGTAATTCACCTAATAATTTTGCCGCAACCGGATTAAGATTATGTCTTGCAATAATATCATCTGCGGTAGCAGGGCCAAGTCGTACTATTTGACCTTTTATTGGCGTATCTTCAAGCGTGAATCCGATAACCAAATCATCAGAATTGGTCATAATTGAATTTATTTCAGTTTCCATAAGATTATTTTTCTAAACACCATCTCATAATTGCTTTTTGGGCATGAATTCTATTTTCGGCCTCATCAAAAACAAGGCTGTTTTTGCCATCTATAACATCAGCGGTTACTTCTTCACCTCTATGAGCAGGTAAGCAGTGTAAGAAAACGGCATTTGCTTGTGCAATTGACATAAGTTCTTCATCAACTTGATAAGGGCCAAGTGCTTGCATACGCTCGCTTGCATTTGTATCACCCATAGAAACCCAAGTATCAGTAATGACACTATCGGCGCCTTTAACGGCACTTAGTTTATCACTAGTGACATTAATTTTTGCGCCTTTTGCAATAGCTTTTTCTACAATTTCTTTAGGTGGCATATAGCCATTTGGGCATGCGCAATTAAGTTCAAAACCAAAAACTGATGCGGCTTCAATAAAGCTAGTTAGAACATTATTTCCATCACCAACCCAAGAAAGGCGTGAGCCTTTAAGATTAATTCCTGCTTCTTCAAGGGTTTGTAAATCCGCCATTATTTGGCAAGGATGTGAATAGTCAGTAAGTCCATTAATGACAGGTACTGTTGACCATTTCGCAAGTTCAAGAACGCTTTCATGGCTATTGGCCCTAAGCATAATAATATCTACCATTCTTGATAATACGCGCGCTGTATCGGCAATGGTTTCACCGCGTCCCAATTGCGAAGTACTGGCATCAAGGATTAATGCGCTTCCGCCTAATTGGCGCATGCCAACATCAAAAGATACTCTTGTCCGAGTTGATGATTTTTCAAAAATCATAGCAAGAATATGATCTTTTAATGGGGCGCCTTCATCAATAAAACCTTTAGGCTTATTTAAACGTGCTTTTTTTGCACGCTTGGCTTCATCAAGAATAGCCCTTAATTCACTTGGCGCAATTAAATCAATATCAATAAAATGTTTCATTATGAATTTGCCTTATTCGCTTTGATAGTTGCAAATGCTTTATCAAGTATAGAAATGCATTCCGAAACATCTTTTTGAGTAATTATAAGAGGTGGAAGTATTCTTAGAACATTGCCACCGGCTACCGCAACTAAAAGCCCATTTTTAAAAGCTTCATTGCGAATTAATAATGGATCAATAGATAATTTTATACCTCTTAAAAGGCCTTTACCTCTAAGTTCTAAAACTAAATCAGGGTATGTATCTTTTAAAGATTCAAGTCCTTGGGTAAGCGCATTTGCGGCATTATTCACATTATCCAAGAATTCGGGCTTAGTTATTTCGTCAAAAACGGCGTGTCCAATTGCCATTGCCATGGGGTTGCCGCCAAATGTAGAGCCATGCGTGCCCTTAACCATGCCTTTTGCCGCTTCTTTAGTAGCAAGGCAAGCGCCAATAGGGAAGCCGCCGCCAATACCTTTGGCAAGTGCCATTATGTCTGGCGTTACACTTGAATATTCATAAGCAAACATTTTACCGCTTCTTGCTGCACCACATTGAACTTCATCATAAATAAGTAAAATGTCGTTTTCATCACAGATTTGACGAATTTCTTTTAAATATTCATCTGAAGCACTTCTTACGCCGCCTTCGCCTTGAATTGGTTCAAGTAAAATACCTGCTGTATTTTCATCAATAGCGGCTTTTAGTGCATCAATATCAAGGAATGGCACATTCTTAAAGCCTGGCATTGGCGGCCCAAAGCCTTCAAGATAACTAGGGTTTCCAGCTGAATTTATACCTGCATAAGTTCTTCCATGGAATGCGCCATCAAAGCCAATAATATCAATTTTGTGCGGATTACCATTTGCAAAATGATATCTTCTGCATGTTTTTATACAAGCCTCGATGGCTTCGGTTCCTGAATTACTAAAAAACACATAATCAGCAAATGAAATAGAAACCCATTTAGCCGCAAGTTCTTTTTGTAATTCAGTTTGATACGCATTCGAAACATGCCAAACCTTGCTTGCTTGTTTGTTAATTGCATCAACAAGAATAGGGTGACAGTGACCCAAGCTATTGGTTGCAATTCCTGCTACGAAATCAAGGTATCGTTTACCATTCTCATCAAAAAGCTCAGCGCCACGGCCTTCAGTAAAATTAACTGAAGCGGGCGGATATACTGGCATTAATGGTGAGCTGGATTGTAATTCTTCCATGTAAATTAGACCTGATTATTTATTAAGTATAAAAAAGCGCATCTATTAGCTTTTTATACGCGCTAAAGCCATAATTAATTATAGTTGTGACTAAGTTTTTACATTAGTTATTTTATAAATATTGCACACAATATATAGAATTTAATATTGGGTGAAATAGTTAATAGTGAATTGCCTGTGGAAAACATGCATACTAGGTATTGTGGTTTTTTAATTATAGACATACGATAAGTAGATGTTAAAGCTTGAAACGTGTTAATAAATTGCGTATCAAGTATATATTATTATACTATATATAGGGGTCATCTATGAGCTGGACAGACGAGCGGGTCGAATTATTAAAAAAGCTTTGGATTGATGGTTTATCAGCAAGCCAGATCGCAAAGCAATTAGGTAGTGTGACAAGAAATGCCGTAATTGGTAAAGTTCATAGGCTTGGACTGGCTGGAAGAGCTATGCCATCACGCCCTGTAAAGAGAGTTGCGGTTAAAGTTAAGCCAGTTGTTCTTTCTGTTGCCAAAGAAACAATAGCTAAACCAATTGCCAAACCGGTGATTGAAGATGCACCTGCTAAACGTGAAATTATTGCAGGCCGTCCTGTTCCTGCTGATACTCATGCTTTAGAAGCAGCTAATAAAAGAACTCATGATGGTGCTTTGATTGGTGTATTGGATTTAGGGCGCAATATGTGCAAATGGCCAATTGGCGACCCTACAGATCCAGACTTTGGTTTCTGTGGTTCAAAAACCCATGGTGATTGGCCTTATTGCAAAGATCATGGCGAAATTGCTTATCAGCCACAATTAAACAGACGCGGTCCGCAATCTAATTCTGATAAAATAATAGAAGAAGAACTTAAAAAAGCAGTATAAATTTTATAAAACTTTTAATTATTAGCGCGTCTTTGATTAAGGCGCGCTTTTTTGTGTTAATATTTCACTGCAATTTTGCACTAAATTAACTGATAAAAGCAATTTGTTAACCACGTTAGTTTAGAATCACTTTGTTATCACGTTGTATTATATTCGTCTAAATAGCGAATAGTATAATCGTGGGCCAATGGAGCAAAAAATATGCCTTTGAAGCTTTCTTTAAAGCCAAACGAAAAAATCGTTCTTAATGGTGCTGTTATTCAAAACGGTGACAGAAGAACAACTATGCTATTACAAAATAAAGCTTCTGTATTGCGTGAAAAAGATATTATGCAGTCTGAAGATGCTGATACACCAGCAAAAAGAATATATTTCCCGGTTATGATGATGTATCTTGCCAATGAAGATGCAGCAGATGTCTATAATGAGTTCGCATTAAGAATGACAGAATTCATGGGCGCGGTTTCTCAAGTAAAAATTCTTGAGGAATGTGTGGCAATCTCTAGAGATGTCTTATCGGGTGATTATTATAAGGCACTTTCAAGATGCCGTAAATTAATAGATTACGAAGCGGAAAGGTTGGGAAATGTCACTAAACGCATACCAGAAAATTCAAAGACAGGTAGAAACGCCGCGTGAAATTGAATATCGCCTTTTTACTGCGGTAACTAGGGCGCTTATTGAAGCGGCGGAGCTTCCAAGGATTGAAATCTCAAAAAGAATGGATGCCCTTGATTGGAACCGTAAAGTTTGGACTTTTATGGCAAGTGATTGCGCCGATGATTCAAATGGGCTTCCTGATCAATTGCGCGCAAACATAATTTCCTTGAGCATTTTCGTAGGTAAATATTCATCAGAAATTATGCAAAAGAATGAATCTTTTGAGCCATTAATTGAAATCAATAAGGCCATTATGCAAGGCTTGCAAAGTCAAATAGAGCTTCAGGCAACTCAAGCCGCTGAATAATAAAATCTGTAAACGAATCAAATGCCCGCATATTTTATGCGGGCTTTTTGTATATTTAATGTTATAACTCATTGGTAATACTATACCATGCTTAGGTATGCATTTCAGCAAGCTGGCTATGAATATTTGCGTTGACGCAAAGGTTAACTAAGTATTAATCCGTGTGCATATATTTTTGCAAAATTTTTTGAAATCAATATGAAAATTTGCAATATTTACGCAAAAAAGATGCATTTATTGGTTTGATTTTAAAAAATGCCTGTCAATTGATAAAATTACAAAAACTTAATTTTTTAACTTAAAGTAGTTTTATGCAGAAATTTCCTTTTACTTTATTTTAGTTTCATGAGTAAATCTACTCAAGGTTATATTAAAATGGAGGGCTATATGAATTCTGATCTATGTACTTTTGACGGCGCAAAACGTTTAAAAACAAAAATAGAAGAATATTGGCGTGAGCGTGGCTATGATATTAATATAAGTCTTGTCGAAGAAGGATTTGTAGCTGCAATGAGATCTAGTAGGACTGATATACGGTCGGATATGCGAAATGGTATGCCGCTTAAGCGTGCATAATTAATAAGTCGTTTTTATAAATAAAAGCGCCCAATCGGGCGCTTTTTTTGTTTCAAATATTTACATATATACTATTGATCCTAAATTTTAAAAAGAAATACTAAGGGCGGCAATAATTACCTAAAAAACGGCAAAAATTACCTAGTATATGGAAGAAATTGCCTAGTTAATAATTTTGTTAATATTTCGTCAACCAAGAAAAAACTTAAAAAACATAATGGGTTAGCATAAGTTAACATGGCACGAGGCTTGCTGATATAGTTGTAAGCTAAAATGGCTCACGGCACAAGAATGTGTCCGTAACTTAACTAGAATGGAAAAGGATCAAGAATATGATCAGTATTAATACAAACGTTGGCGCAATGATTGCGGTTCAAAATTTATCTAAATCAGGTTTAGAACTTGCAACTACACAAAACAGAATTTCAACAGGCTTAAAAGTATCATCTGCGAAAGACAATGGTGCGATTTGGGCAATTGCAAACAAAATGAGTTCAGACGTTAAAGCATATGATAGTGTGCTTGAATCTACTGACCTTGCTTCTGCAAAAGTTGATACTGCTATCGCTGCTGGTGAATCTATTATGGATTTGCTTAACCAAATGAAGTCTAAAGCTCTAGCGGCGTCTCAGAACCCTGGTGCGGCTCTTCAAGCTGACTTCGCGCAGTTAAGAAGCCAGATTACATCTGCTATCGCAAACGCTTCGTTTGACGGTGCAAACATGATTGGTGCAACTCCTGCTTCTGCTGTTGCTATTGGTGATGCTGCTGGTGGTAACAATATCACTGTTGCTGGTGCTGACCTATCAATCGGTGGTTCTGTAATAACTGTTGCTTCTGGTGATACAGTTGCTACTGCAGCTGGTGCAGCTACTGCTCTAACTAACGTTAACGCATCAATCACAGCTCTTGGTACACAGCTTGCTACTTGGGGTGCAGGATCTAAACGTCTTGGTACTCACAGAGCATTCATTGGTAAACTTCAAGATGCATTAACAAGCGGTATCGGTACATTGACTGATGCGGATCTTGCGAAAGAAAGTGCTAAATTGACTGCGCTTCAAACTAAGCAACAACTTGGTGTGCAAGCATTGTCAATTGCAAACTCTACTTCTCAATCTGCTCTTTCATTATTCAGATAATAATTCAGACGGCGCAGGTAACCCTGCGCCGCTTCTTGTTTTTTAAAAGAGGATCCAACTTAAAATTGGATAGGACGGATGAAAATAGAGAATAATATCTCTGTCTCCGCGCCACAAGACACAGGCTTTGCGTTAAATAGTGCACAATTATATGGTGCAAAGTTAGAATCTAATAAAAATAAGGAAGTAAATTCCAACAGCGCGGTACAAGATTATCAACAAAATAATACTTCTTCAGTATTAGATGCAGTTGCAAGTAAAATTGTGGGTATAAATACCTCACTTATAATAGAGAAAGATCCAAACCGGGCAGGCTTTATTTATAAGACGATAGATAAAACAACCGGTCAAATTGTAAAAATTTGGCCACAAGAGAAAATTAATTCTGAATTAGAGTCGCTTCATGATTCAGATGCAATTGGAATAATGCTCAATAAGAGAGCTTAAAAATACAAGTTTAAACTTGTAAGGGACGCTAGATTTTGATTAATCTGTGATCCCTTTTTTTTGCCAAAATTTTGAAAATATCTAAAAATACTAGGCAATGTTTTCCATTTTCCTTATTAACTAGGCATTGTTTTACTAGTTATTTCTTGGCAAAATTTTCAAAGCAAAAAATAAGTCATTATAAATCATATACTTAGCGCGTTAACCATAATTGGCATGCTACTTGCTCTTATTAATCTGTAATCTGCAAAAGAATTCGCAGAAAATTAAAGGGGCTTAGTATGGGTTCAAGTGTACAAACCAATGTCGGCGCAATGACTGCGTTACAGAATTTAAATAAAACCAATCGCGAATTGAACATGGTTCAAAATCGCATTAATACTGGTTTGAAAGTAGCAACAGCTCAAGATAATGGCGCGGTGTATAATATAGCGCAGCAACAGCGTTCTGAAAATTCTGCTTATGATGCGGTTCGTTCGGGACTTGATAGAGCCAAAGGTATTGCCGATGTCGCACTAGCTGCAGGTGAAGTTATTTCAGATTTATTCACACAAATGAGAGAAAAGGCGGTTGCCGCATCCGATACTTCGATTTCTGCAACAAGTAGAACAGCTTATAATAATGAGTTTATAGCTTTAAGAGATCAAGTTGCCTCAGTTATTTCAAACGCTTCATTTGATGGTGCAAACGTTCTTGGCGGCGGCGCAAACTTAACATTCCTTGCAAATACATCTGGATCGCAAACATTAACTCTTCCGACTTTAGACTTACAATTAACTGTTGGTGCAGGTGGTGCGGTTGCTTCGCCTGCTGTGGATGTTTATCTAGGCACAACTGACAATTTAACTACAGCAGTTCTTGCCGGCCAAGCAAGAGATAGAATTGCGGCTTCACTTGAATATGTAAACTCTGAGCTTGCAAGACTTGGTGCGGCGGCTAAAAGAATTGAAAGCCACAATACTTTTGTATCAAAGCTTCAAGACGCTATTACTTCTGGTATTGGTAATATGGTTGATGCAGATCTTGCTTCTGAAAGTGCGCATTTGCAATCGCTTCAAGTTAAACAGCAATTGGGTACACAGGCTTTATCGATTGCAAATCAATCACCACAATCAATTCTTTCTTTATTTAGAAACTAGAAATTAATCTAGGATTATAAAAAAAGGGCTGTTTTTACAGCCCTTTTTTTGTTTGAAAAATAAATCAAATTATTCAGAACTAGTGATTACCCCATACCAACCAAGTCCTTCATATGTTTCGTAACCTGGTGTCAAATGAAAAGCGATAGTTTTCCCACTCTCTGTATAATAACCTTCTTCAAGTTCTTTATTCTTAATTATAAACTTAGTATTTAAAACTTCGCTAGAATTAGTAGAGGCAATTATCATGCTATGTGAATCAACAAGCATTACATCTGTGGTTTTTGCTTCTTCTTCAGTAAGTCTTACGCCTTTTACGATGGCATCGGCTTGGGGTTTCCAGTCAAAATTAATTGCAAGAACACCAATAAGTCTTCCATTTTCATCACCATCTTCACGAACCCCAGTTGCATAAGTGATGGTTTGTGCGCCATTTAAATATTCTTCCGTTTTAACATCGCCAACTACATAATCATTCCCACTTTTTGTAGTAAGTGCGTTTTTAAACCATCTAGCGCCTGCGCATGATTTGCCTTTTATATTATATTTATGTGGCCTTCCATTGGCTATAATATTTCCATTTAAATCACAAAGCCATAAATCAAGATAAACGGTATAAGCATCAAGAATAACGCCAAGTCTTTTAGACGCATAGGTGCAATCTTTTTCATCAAATGATTTTGCCGCATTAACAATCGCGGAATCTGTTGCCCACCAACGAACATCGCATGTTCTTTCATAAAGATTTCTATCAATAAGTTCGACCGCATTAAGGGCAAGATCTTTAAAACGATTACCTTTTGATTGATCAGCCATTTCGATTGCCAAGTCTTCTAATTGCCCAATTTCATTTCCAAGTTGACTAGAAAGGGTTTGTGACAAAACTTCTACTTGACCGGAAATGCTTTTAACTTCTTCGGCAACGACACTAAAGCCGCGCCCTGCGTCACCGGCTCTTTTAGCTTCTATAAGTGCATTAAGCGCAAGAATTCTTAGGTTTGATGTAATATCGCGAATTTCACGTACTTTATTATTTGCGATATTTTTAGCGGCGCTTGTTCTTTGCGCTATATCATTAAGTGTAATTGCTTTATTCATTTTTCATCCGCTCGAAATTTATTATAATTTTAACAAATATTTTGGTTAATAAAAAATGAAAGAATTTTATTTCTTTAAATTTCCTTTGTTTATAGTGGTTTTAGCGATTAATTAAGACGCATAAAAACAAAAAATGCCCGCTTAATATGCAGGCATTTTTGAACAAAATATAAGGTATTTTAGTCTAAATCTATGTCTAAAATTGCCATTTCAAACATATAAGAAGCTTCGCCTTCATCTTCAACGAATTCAATAAGGCCAAGAAATTCATCAGCTTTATAGACTTCTTTTGAATCATTGCCGCTTTCACGGGCTTTAAGTTTAAAATCTTTTGAATTAAAAGTTTTGTTTAAATGCGCCTCTACGCGCGACCACTCTGGCTGTGCCATATTAATCTCCTGAACTTAGTTCTGTTTAGCAGGGTTTGAAATAAAAAAAAGAGTGGTTCACATTATGAACCACTCTAAATAATCAGGAATTTAAATTTAGCTTTTTAATTTCTTTTGCCAGCAATATAAGTAGCAGTATTACCAATCGCAGAAGCAGATGCCGAAATCATGCCCGCGCTTCCAGTATTCACCTGAGTGAATGCAGTTACAGGCGCATAATTATATTGTTGTGAATTGCCGTCCATTTTAACGCCGCCACCTGCACAAGCTGTGCATGCAAAGCCAGTGATTGCGTTACCAACTGCGAAGCTTGAAGCCATGCCAACACCATTTTGTGAAGACGAACCATAAAGACCAGCGAATGAATTAACCGCACCGCCACCAAAATTATTTTGCATAATACCAATATTAGCATCAGAACCAATATTAGAAAGTATAGCAGAATTACCGAATGAAGAAGCAGATGATGCCGCAACACCGCGCCAATCGTCTAAATAAATCTCTGAACGACCAGAAACCGCACCAGAATTTTCTTGGTATCCAGTTAAATTAGCCCAGCCCCACTCATTTGTAAGAGTAGTAGTATTACCAGAAACATTAACCGCAGAAGTTACATTAGTTCCAGAAGTATTACGGATTGAAGAAGCACCATAAACGCTACCCCAATTTTTTTGTTCTGTAGAATGTTCAATAGTTGCACCATATCCAGCGATTTGTGATGAATTACCCGCCGCAACCGCGCCAGAAGTCATCATTTCATTATTGCAGCATGCAGTAATATGGCTGTTTGCTGAAACGTCTTGACCATTATATTGGCCAGTATGTTGTGCAAAATTGCTATTTACCGCAGTAGAGGCCCAATTATTTGCCGCCGCTTGTGCATTTGAAACCACTGTATCAGAGCTTTGAAGATTTAATACTGATTCAGCCGCTACAAAGAATTGATTATCGCTATAAGAAGCCGCGCTTTGTTGAACTTCTGCATTAACATTAGAGCAGCAAGCCTCGATTTGACCTACGTTGCCCTGAGCAACCGAAGAAGAAACAGTTGCGCCGCGCGCTTCACCAAGTTCAATATAGTTAAATGAACCAGTTGAAGCATTTAAAACTTGATTAGATGCAACATCAAGATCGATTTCTTGTGATTTTGCCGCAACATTATTACCAACCGCAAGACCGCTAGCAGTAGTGCCAGATGAATAGCCAGAAACTAAATCAATAAATGCATTTGAATTGCCATATTGCATTTGGTCATTTGATACCGTCATTACTGGATTAACTGGTGCAACTGGTGCTGTGTCTGTGGTGCAAGTATTATTGCAATTTTCGCCAGCGAATGAGAAAGCTGGTGCTAATAATAAAGCGATTACTGAAGCAGTGATAATTTTAGTCTTTTGCATTTTAAACTCCTGTTTGTTTCAAATCGGGACATTGCCCTCTTCACAGGTTATAAATTGCGATTTGTGTGCCAACTCATTCCCTTTTATGGGGAATCTTAAAAATACATAATAAAATCAATTATTTACAAGTTAAGCGTTTAGAGTGTTGTGATTATATGTTCTGAAAATAAACATTTTTAATCTAATGTTTATTGAAACAATACTATTTACTTTAAATATTTTGGCATCAAAATGAACCAAAATGGGGAAAGCG
>CAYUCW010000023.1:0-5199 GCA_964443435.1 uncultured Caulobacteraceae bacterium
GATGATGAATTAATTGCAACTGGATTATAATTGAGACTTTAATGAAAAAAAAATTAAATACTTTACTTGCCCATTTAGGCCGAAATCCATCAGAGCACGAGGGTTTCATAAACCCACCAATTCAGCGTGGAAGCACTATTATAATAAATGAAGCAAAAAATCTTTATTCAAAGGATATAAAATCATATGGCCTTGAAGGCGCATCAACCCAAGACCGTCTTTGTGAGGCTTTAACCGGATTAATCGGTGGTGTAGGCACGGTATTATGCCCATCAGGGCTTGCGGCGATTAATCTTGCCTTATTAAGCTTTTTAAAGTCTGGGGATCATATTCTTGTTTCAGATAGTGTTTATGGTCCGACAAGACGCTTCTGTGATGGTTTTTTAAAAGATATAAATATTGAAACTACTTATTATAATCCACGAATTGGCGCAGAAATTGAAGAATTAATAAAAAATAATACTAAAATAATATTTCTTGAATCCCCTGGCTCATTAACTCTAGAACTTCAAGACGTGCCATTAATTGCGCAAATCGCTAAAAGGCATAATATAATAACTATGATTGATGATACTTGGTCAGCAGGCGTATATATGAAGCCGCTTGAACTTGGAATAGATATCTCGATACAAGCGCTCACCAAATATCAATCTGGTCATTCTGATGTATTGGCGGGCTCAATTACTACTAATCGCAAAGACCTTTTAAATAAGATTAAAGCCAAACACTTAAATTTTGGAGTTGGCACTTCGGCCGAAGATTCATGGCTTACTTTAAGAGGCTTAAGGACAATGGGTGTGCGCCTTAAACATCAAGATAATGCCGCACGTAAAATTGCTAAGTATCTTGAAAACCATTCTAAAGTTAAGCGAGTGATTCACCCTGCCCTTGAAAGCAGTGAAGATTATAAGATTTTTAATCGCGACTTCACTGGTGCAGGAGGCCTATTTTCATTTGTCCTAAAATCTGAAGAAGAATCAAAGATAAATGAGTTTTTAGAAAGCTTTAGAATATTTTCAATGGGATTTTCATGGGGCGGTTATGAAAGCTTAGTGATAAATTGCACGCCGCAAATCGCAAGAACTGCGGTTAAATGGAATGAAACCGGTGCATTAATTAGATTATCAATCGGCCTTGAGGATGAAAACGACCTTTTGGAAGATTTAGAGCAAGCTTTAAATTATATCTAGATAATTATGGCGATTACCGCTTTTATCAATAATATAGATTTTATCTTCTTCAAACTTAATATGATCTCCATTAATTGGAACTTTGCCAAAGCCCCCAGGTATATCAAGAATATAATGCGGCAAGGCAATTCCGGTAATGGCTTTTGATAAGCTTCTATAGATTTCCATGCCCGATTTTAAAGAAATCCTAAAATGGCTCGTGCCTTTGGCAAGATCTGGATGGTGCAAATAATATGGCTTAATTCCATTATAAATTAAGGTTTCCATTAATTCCTTAAGTGTCGCAATATCAGCATTAATTCCTTTTAAAAGCACAGTTTGCGATAAAATTTCAATATTATTATCGCGTAATAGTTTTATCGCATTTATTGTTGCTTCATTAAATTCATTTGAGTGATTAGTATGGAAAACCAAATAAATAGGCTTATTCGCTGATTTTAATGCCTCTATCATTTCAGAATTTATTAATTCGGGACTGGCAAAAGGTACGCGCGTATGAATTCTTAGGATTTTAATTCTTGTTCTAGATAACTTTTCACAAAGGCTTTTAATTCTTCTTGGCGAAGCAATTAAAGGATCACCGCCAGTTAAAATAACTTCATTAATTTCTGGATGTTTTTCAATATAATTAATAATATTATTTATATCTTTTTCATCAAGCGGCCTGTCTTTACCCCTTCCCACTGTTTCACGTCTGAAACAAAAACGGCAATAAACGGGACAAACCGCAAGAAGCTTTATGAGTACTCTATTTTCATAACGATGAACCAATCCATAAACTGGACTATGGGCATCGTCACCAATTGGATCTTCTAATTCAGAATCCAGAATATTTAATTCTTTTAAATCGGGAAGAAATTGCGCACCAATTCCTTCTTTATCAATTATTGATAATGGATTTGAACTTATGCCAAGGCTATAGTCCTGTAATAAATCTTCATATTCAATCTGCTGCGCCTTATTGCCAAGCCCGCGCGCTATTAATTCTGAATATGTTTTTATAATTTCTGTCACTATTCACCTATCTTGCTTATACACGAAAAAGCGTGAAAATCAATTAAATGACGTCGTCACTGCACAAAATTATTATGGATAACATATTGTATTATAATGAAATTTTAAAGCAATGCTGTATATTTTACAAACCTGAACGTAAAATAACAAAACGATTTAATCTCGTTCAGCTTGGTTTGGTATTCTTTAATTGTTGATGGTGATGCTCTTGTTCCTCTTCATCATCAACACATTTTTTCGCCAAAGGAGATTAAAATGGCCAAATTATTACAAACTATCGCGTTGGCCGCGGCTGTTATAGCTATGCCAACAATTACTTTAGCGGATACAATTGTGAAAGCAAATATTCGCGGCGACTCTACTAAGACTTCTGTTGTTTTAGTTCATGATAATGACAGATATGATAACCGCTATGATAACCGTCACGATGATAGACGTTTTGATGATAGACGTTTTGAAGACAGACGTTTTGATAATTATTCAAGATTTAATCGTGAAATAAGAATTATTCCTCCTAGATACCTTCGTTACGGCGAGCGTTGCGGCTGGGGTACTTTAAAAATCCATGGTCGCCGTGGCGTAAGATTCGAAAATGCTTTTATGTGCATTAATAGACGTGGTGATTGGGTCGTTCGTGACTAAGTTATATAATATCCAACAAATGAAATAAGCCCCCTAAAATCTGGGGGCTTTTTTTTGGCTTTTTACGCCCATTTTTTCACCCACTGCAAAAAAATGAATATGAACGAAGATGAATAAAACCACTCATACTCTGTTCAGGTTGGCTTTGTTATATTGCTAACATCAAAAGCAATAAAGCTTTGAATTTTTAGGAGAGTAAAATGGCCAAATTAAGTTTGTCAATCGCATTGGCCGCTATTGTAGTGGCGGCACCAATCATCGCTAGCGCCCAACCAATAGGATCTTATAATTCTAATTATTCGGGCTATAATACTGACACTGATTGCCAGCAAAGAGTAAATAATAATAAAACTACTGGCGGCCTTGTTGGCGCAGGTGTTGGCGCAATCGCAGGAAGTAATATTGCCGGCGGCAATAATCGCAAAGAAGGCGCAATTTTAGGCGCAGTAGTTGGCGCAGTTATTGGCGCATCAGTTGCCAAAGATCGCGTAGCTTGCGACGACAGATATGAATATGAAAGAAATCGCTATAATAATGAGCGTCCATATTCAAATTATCCATATTCTGACCGTTCTTATTCAGATCGCGATTATAGACATGATGATAACCGCAATAATGGCTACAGACCAAGTGTTTATGATAGAGGTTATGAATCTTATGGATCTCGAGATATTCGTTATTCACCGCCTTCTCAATATGGTCGTGGTAATCGTTGTGGCTGGGGGACTGCTGCTTATAGACTTCCAAATGGCAGAGTGACTCATGATCAAGTTTATATGTGCCAACAAAGAGATGGCGATTGGGTAATAAGCCAAAGATAATTTATACCTTCCTCCCTTAAGCCCTCAGCAATGAGGGCTTTTTGGTGTATATTAAAAAAAATTCCCCAAATAATATAAGTTATGATGACTTAGGACAAATTACATTATAAAATAAATTTGCAGAATGCAGATTAAAAAACCAAGAATTGGATAAATTATGTTAAGTACAAAACTTATTGCCTCGACACTAAGCGTTTCATTATTAAGCTTTTTTTCAACCTCTGCCTTTGCAGGTTGTTATTTAGTTAATTGTCAAAATGCCAATATTCAAACAAGCGGCAATAATTTTCAAACTGGTGAAAGCTTAGGCATTGATAATAGTCAATATGATGCGGCTTATAATGCCGGTTATAAAGCGGGTGCTAGTAAAACCCGTGTAATTACCCGCACTGTTTATGTGAAAAGCAAATCTTCTGGTAAAAAAGTGACACGTTCCAATAGTGCTGCGCGTTCGAATCAAGCCGTAAGAACAAGAAATGCTACTGCGGTTAATAAAAAATCACGTACTTATTCATCTAATGTATCTAATTCACGTGTAAATTCACAGCGTTCGTCTAATTATTATTCAAGCAATTCTAATTATGATTATAATCCGGTTAAAGATAGAGCTTCATCTTATAATTCTGGTCAATATGGCAATTCAATTTCACTTGTAAATTATCACCCAAATGGGGACAAATGGGTTAGCACTTCAGGTCAAGTAATTCGCTATACCACACCTAACACAATTATTAATAATGGTGGCAAGCTTTGTGGTTATGGTGTAAGAATTGATAATTACGGCAATCCAACTGGCGAAACTGCATATGTTTGCAAGTGTGCGCAAGGCTGGCAAAGAGTAAATTAAATCTCAATAGAAAATTGAAGGGAAATATTATGAAGAATTCAAAACTATTTATTGGCGCAATCGCCATTGCAAGTTTAGCAAGTGTAAATCTTGCTTCTGCTCACGAAGCTCGCAATAATTGCGGTCAAGATAGAAGATCTGCGGCAACGGTTGGCGGTTTTGTTGGCGCGGGCGCAGGTGCGGCGGCGGGTCGTGCTCTTGCGGCGGCAAGTGTCCGCCCTGAAGGTGTTATTCTTGGCACAGTTGTTGGTGCGGTAATCGGCTCTAAAGTTGGTAAACATACTGTTGAGTGTGAAGATAGAGCTGAATACAGAGATAATTATCTTCGCAATAATGGAAGAGCCTATGGTGATAATCAATATTATGCACCAAGTCATTCTAATTCAAATAGACAATATAATTCACCGAATGGTGGCTATTATGAGAATGATGGCTGGTATGTACCTTCTGCGCAAAGCTATTATGGAAGAGAGCGTGACTATAACCAAGGCGTACAATATGCGCCGCAAGTTCAATATTCTGCGCCTGTTCAATATTCATCACAATATCAATATTCATCGCAGTATAATCAAGCGCCAGTTTATGGTGCGCCTGTGCAATATGGTCAGCCAGTAGTGGTTCAATCATGGCAATCTGGTCCAACTTATGTTCCGGCACCACAATATGCACCTGCTCCACAATATGC
>CAYUCW010000023.1:5299-8883 GCA_964443435.1 uncultured Caulobacteraceae bacterium
ACCGCAAGGTGCTTGCATGGTTTGCACTGGCAATTAATAAACTTAATTTTATCTAAAAATAAACCCCGCGAATTTCGCGGGGTTTTTTGTATTCTAAATTTTGCTAGTTTATTGGTGGCACTGATGAAGGTGGTACATCTTCATCATCTTCATGCACATCAATAATACCTTTTCCAACATGTGATTTATTTCTTGAATATAGGAAATATACCAAAAGTCCCGTTACTGCCCAACCTACAAACAATAATAATGTATAAGATGATAAGTTAAAGAATAAATACATACAGCCAAGTATTGCGACTGGTGCAACTATATAAACCATTGGCGTTTTAAATGGACGCTTACGAGTTGGATCTTTTTTCCTTAATACCATTACCGCGATTGATACCATGGCAAAGGCAAATAATGTCCCTGCATTTGAAATATCCGCAAGTGCACCAACTGGGAAGAAGGCCGCAAACATTGCAACAAATACACCAGTAATAATAGTTATAACATAAGGCGTTTTAAATTTAGGATGAATTTTTGAAAATACTTCAGGAAGCAATCCATCACGGCTCATAACGAAGAAAATACGGGTTTGACCATACATCATCATAAGAATTACCGAAGGAAGCGCGATACCTGCTGCAAGGCCAACAAGGTTTCCAACCGCAGGATGGCCTATCTGACGAAGTGTCCAAGCAAGTGCTTCTTTTGAACAAACCACCATTTCAGAACCACTTGCCGCGCAAGCCGCAGTTAACTCAGGTGAGCCGGGGCGTAAACCATTTCCCGCTGCATCAAGCAGTGGCTGTGCACCAACTGTACCAATAACCCCAGATGCCACAAGCATATAGAAAATTGTACAAACCGCGAGTGAACCTAAAAGCCCGATTGGCATATTGACTTGCGGATTTTTGGTTTCTTCAGCTGCGGTTGATACCGCATCAAATCCAACATAAGCAAAGAAAATTGAAGCCGCCGCCGCGCCCACTCCTGCGATACCTAAAGGCATAAATGGTGTAAAATTCTCCATTTTAGCAACAGGAATTGCAAGCACAACAAATGCCGTAAGGGCGGTTACTTTAACAACAACCAAAATTGAATTTACAAATGCACTTTCAGTAGTACCTAAAATCAAAAGTCCCGTAACCAAAAGAGCAATTATCATAGCCGGAAGGTTTATAATCCCCCCTGCACTTGGCCCAGCTGTTAAAGCAAGTGGAATATCAATATGAAGAATTTGCTCTATGAGGCCGATGAAATAACCAGACCATCCGACCGAAACCGCCCCTGCGGCGACCGCATATTCAAGGACAAGTGCCCATCCTACCATCCATGCAAGGATTTCGCCCATAACCGCATAAGTATATGTATAGGCCGAACCCGAAACGGGAACCATTGCCGCAAGCTCAGAATAGCAAAGGGCCGCGACGGCACAAACTACCCCAGCGATTACAAATGACCAAATCATTGCAGGGCCAGCTTTTTGCGCAGCTTCAGCAGTTAGAACGAAAATACCAGTACCAATAACGGCACCAATTCCAAGCATTGTTAATTGAAATGCGCCAAGCGAACGATGCAAAGATTTTTTCTTTGCGGTCGCCAAAATCGCATCAAGTGGCTTAATACGCCAATTATTCATTTTTTAGCCTCCAGATATTCTTTAAAAATATAAAACTTTCTCAGATTTTTTATATTTCTGTATGATTTTTATTGAAAGTCTATAAGTAAACTGCATAATTATAATACAAGATACAAATAAAACGTAGTTTTGCGCGAATTGAATTAAAATAGCAATATTACTGCCCTTTTTACTACTATTTTTGAGTAAATTTATTAAAACAGACTCAAAGGTATATAATGGCAAAAATCAAGAAAACAGAAGCTACAAACGATATTATTGAAATTTTCAGTGCTTCAAATAGTCATAAAAAGAAATTATTGGCTCTTAATAATAAATTTTCGAAAGAAACCTCTACTCTTACTATGGAACAATTAGAGGAAATGGCCAATAATGCTTATTGCGCAATTGGCATCGCCCCTGATGTTGCATTATTAATCGCGTTTGACGAAACTTCAGAATATCAAAACCCTAATTTTGAATATTTCAAAACTAAATTCGATAAATTTATTTATATTGATAGAATTATTGTAAATAGGAATTTCCAAGGTCAAGGCATTGCATCAAATTTCTATGAAGAAATGCTGGAACTTGCGAAAGAAACCGAACATAAAATTATTTGTTGCGAAATTAAGATTGACCCAATTAATGATGCTTCAATTGCTTTTCATGAGAATTTTGGCTTTAAAGCTATTGAAGAAAAAGTTTTAGAAAATGGAACTTCGATAGTTTATTATTATTTTGAGATTTAATCATGTCCGAAACAGAAAGCATATATAATAATCTGGAAATGCTTGGGAAAAATGTCGATGGTTTCGATAGTCCCGAAAAAGCAATTCTGGAACGCGTGACCAATCCCCATATTGGCACTAATTATGTTGCAAGATTCACTGCGCCCGAATTTACTTCGCTTTGCCCTGTAACTGGACAACCTGATTTTGCGCAAATTGTTATTGATTATATCCCTAATCAATATCTTGTAGAATCAAAGAGTTTGAAGCTATTTTTGACTTCATTTCGTAATTATGGCGCTTTCCATGAAGATTGCACAATTTATATTGCTAAACGACTTGTAGAAATTTTAGATCCAATTTGGTTTAGAATTGGCGGCTATTGGTATCCAAGAGGCGGCATTCCAATTGATATTTTCTGGCAAACTGGCAATGCGCCAGAAGGCACTTGGATTCCTGAGCAAGGCGTAGCAACATATCGCGGACGCGGATAATGAATCTTGATAAGCCGCAAATTAATTGGATATTCCAAAATCGAATATTCATATTTATTGCTAGTTTTCTTATCTTTTCATATATGTATTATAATCGCTTACCGCTTATTTTCCAGTGGCGCGTTCCCGATAGCGATGACGTAACAAGAATACTTCAAGTAAGGGATTGGCTTAATGGTCAAGGGTTTTACGATCTAATACTTAAAAATGTAAACCCGCCAATTGGCGCTGATATGCATTGGTCAAGACTTGCCGATATTCCCCTAGCCAGTGTCCAATTATTTTTAAGATTATTCATGCCAAATGATTTGGCCGAAAAATATGCGGTATTTTTCACGCCGTTATTACTTGCAAGTGTTTTTGTACTTATCGCCGGAAGCTTTATTAATAAGCTTAAGCCCTCAAGATTTTCATATTGGATTGCAATCTTATTAGTATGTACAATTGGCGGTGTGAATTATTCCTTCAGCCCAGGGCGGGTAGATCATCACGGACTACAATTAATATTTTTTGTATCGGCATTATTTTGCGCGTCATTAAGATCTTTCAAAGGCGGGATTGGCACCGGCATATTCATATCACTAAGCCTTACGGTTGGCTTTGAACTTATACCGCCTTTGGGCCTGATTATCGCGCTTATTGCCCTTGCATGGGCAATCAAACCTGAAACCTATAGAGATCTTAATATAGGGCTTGGAATTGGGCTTATAATTGGTTGTTTATTCGGATTTTTCTTTAATAATCCACCAAGCA
>CAYUCW010000023.1:8983-31902 GCA_964443435.1 uncultured Caulobacteraceae bacterium
AAACTTTGGTTCAGGGATATTGGCGAGACATTTCCAATTCATCATTTCCCAAAATATATGATTATTGGCCTTGCAAGTTTCATAAGCATATCAAGTTTAATTTCTATTTTTATGCTTATAAAAGCTAAAGAAAATAAAGACTTATGGATTTTAGTGACTGCGCTTTTAATCGGCCTTACATTAATGGTATTCTTTTTTCAAATAAGGGTATCAGGTCAAGCAAATACAATTGCAATTCTTGTATTTGGTGCATTCCTAAGCCAATTTATAAGCCGAAAATATATTATTCATGGTCTTGTTTGCCTTGGATTTTTGGCCTTAAGCTCAAATCAAACCCTAAGTAATTTTGTAAAATCCAAAGAAAATTTAAAGGCAAGAAAAATAAGTTTTGGCACTAATCCTGGTTGCTATAAATCAAGCAATTTCACGCATCTTGCCAAAGAGCCATTTGGACTTACGCTAACTAATTTAAATTCTGGTTCGGCGACAATTTTAAATGCCAATAAAAGCGTAATGAGCACAAATTTCCATCGGGATTTAGGACGTGAGACTTCATATAAAATCCTACTTGCTGAGCCTAAAACCGCTTATGAATTGCTTAAAAAGCGCGGCATAAAATATATTGCTTATTGCTCACGCTCCATGGAGATTGTACGCATAAGCGAATATGCTCCAGATAGCCTAATGGCGAGCCTTAAAAAACGTGAAATTCCTGAATATTTAGAAGAATTAAAAAAGCCCGAAGGCTCCGATATTTTCGCGTTTAAAGTTAAATAGATTTTAACTTAAAATATCTAATGCTTAATTATGAAAACTAAGCATAAATATATATTATTCGCCCTTATTATTGGCTTATATATTATTGGTTTATCACTTGTTTCATATGATTATTGGCAAAAAATATTGGTGTGGGATACCCCCGATCAAGATGACCAATTAAGAATTTTACAAGTTCGCGCATGGCTTGAGGGGCAAGCATTTTATGATGTCTCTATACATCGGTCTAATCCACCTGATGGCGGCGCAATGCATTGGTCAAGAATTGCCGATATACCGCTTGCGATTTTTGAATTAATTTTCAAACCATTCTCTAAAAATTATGAATATTTAGGGGTATTTTTTGCGCCCCTTGCCGTTGGTTTAGTTTTCTTATTTATTGGAAAAGAACTTATAAAATCGCTAAGCGATTATAATTTTAATTTAATGCCTTATGCGCTATTTCTTACGCTAATTTTCTATTCAGAATCAATAAATTATAATTTTAGACCAAGCCGTGTTGATCATCATGGGTTACAACTTGCTTGCCTATTGGCTATTATATTAGGGCTTGCGGTTAAAGGATTTAAAGGCGGAATAATTTCGGCACTTGGCCTTTCAATAAGTCTTACGATTGGTTTTGAATTATTACCGATTGAAATATTATGCGTATTTTATTTTGTATTGGCTTGGATTATTGCTTTTGAAGATTATTCAAAATTCATCAAAGGCTTTTGCCTAAGTTTGATAATATTTATAATCTGCGGCCTATTTATAAATATTGCGCCAAGTAAAATATTTATAGGTGCGAATGATGCTTTATCAATTGCCCAAGTCACACCGATTTGTATTGGAGCATTTTTATTATTTATTGCCAATAATTATGCCAAAACTATTCGATTAAGGCTGATTTCCAGTGTTATAATTGGTATAATTGTTATAATTTCTGCACTCCAGTTTGAGGTTTTATTTAAGCCATTATATTGGCAATTGGACCCACTTGTTGAAAAATTATTATATACAAATATTTCCGAAATGCTTCCGCTTAGAATGTTTCCACTCGATATGATTATAATAATCATTTCTTTATGGATTGCGGCATTATTAACCGGCATTTATAAAATCAATAAGCTTTTGCAAACTAATTCAAAGCTTATAATTATATGGGTTTTAATGCTTGTGCTTCTTTTGGCTACAAGTCTAATGACTATTTTCTATCAATTTAGAGTGCATACCCAAGCAAGCTGTATAGCAATTATTATTCTTGGCGCATATTTAATTGAGAGAGTTTCAAAAAGGCAACTCACATTTATATTGCTTATAGTGAATATTATTTATCCTATAAAATTAATTGCTTATGGAATAAATGAATTAGGACCAAATAAAACGATTGCTTTACAAAAATGCAATAATGCACGTGATTTGACGCATTTCAAAACATTAGAAAAAGGCCTTTTAGTTGGTAATCTTGATATTGGTGTACCAAGTTTAATATCGTCTGAACTTAATGTAGTAAGTACAAGTTTCCACAGGGATAAAGGCAATATTAAAGCCTATAATATCCTTACTTCTAACACTAAAGACGCACAGAATGAGATTAAAAAACTTGGCATAGATTATGTTGCTTTTTGTAATAAAAGCAAAGAGGTAAGCGCCATAATAGCCTATGCACCCAATGGCTTATTATCGGATTTAGCAAAAGGCAATATTCCAAATTATCTTGCACCAATTGCAAAACCGCAAAATTCAGATGTTTATATTTATAAAGTAAAATAGTTTTTATTGACTATTATAAATATAAAGCGCACTAAGCTTTAATGGTAAAATTCAACCTTAAACAAGCTGTTTATTTCCAAAAATCAGGAGATAAAAATGGCAAAAGGTCAGAAGAAAACCAATAAAGAAACCCGTAAACCCAAAGCGGATAATAAAACGCAAAAGACTATTATTCTCAATTCAAGTGATGAAATGCGCAATTTAATGTCTGGCGGTTATAGCACCAAAAAAAAATAATTGTGAAGAAATAATTAAGGCCATTTAACATTTGGCGGCATTGATGAAAGTATGCTTTCAACATTACCTCCAGTTTTAAGCCCAAACATAGTGCCTCTATCATATAAAAGATTGAATTCAACATAGCGGCCACGGCGGATTAATTGTTCATTTTTTTCTTCTTCGGTCCAAACTTCATTCATACGATTTTTTACAATTTTAGTATAAATTTCCAGAAAATTTGTGCCTACTGATTTTGTAAATTCTAAATCCTTATCCCAATCGCCTGAATTTAAGTGATCATAGAAAATTCCGCCAATTCCACGCGGCTCATCACGATGCGGTAAATAGAAATATTCATCGCACCATTTTTTATAAGCGGCATAGTCTTTGTCATTTTCATCACAAGCATTTTTCATAGCAGAGTGAAATTCAATAGCATCGGGAAATTCTTGGTTTCTCTGGAAATCAAGTGTCGGTGTTAAATCGGCACCTCCACCAAACCAAGATTCAGCGGTTACGATCATTCTTGTATTCATGTGCACCGCAGGAACACGCGGATTATGCATATGTGCGATTAATGAAATTCCAGAAGCCCAGAATCTTGGATCTTTATCCGCGCCTTTTATGTTTTTCGCGAACTCAGGACTAAATTCCCCTTGAACAGTTGAAACATGAACCCCTACTTTTTCAAATACGCGACCATGCATAAGTGACATAACGCCACCGCCAGTATTTTCGCCTTGTCTTTTCCATGGCTTGCGTTCAAACCTACCGATTAATCCGCTATAAATTTCTGGATTTGCTTCATTTTCAATTTTCTCAAAGCTTTGACAAATTGAATCCCTTAAAGTTTCAAACCATTCGCGGGCAATAAGTTTTTTGGCTTCCATAATTATTTCCTTATTAATGCGCTTATAACTTATAAAAATAATATTTCTATATCGAAATCCGTAATTTAGTTTTGATTTATGTTAAGATTTTTAAAGAGAATCAAACTAAAAACAATTCAAGATAATTGGTTTAATGCGCCTTAGTTTATAAGTTTCACTAGGATTAATAATAAGATTGTTTTTCAGTTTGGTTTTGGCAAAAAAAATATATAATTAACCTTTAGGTGTGACAATTTGCCCTAATTGGTTAAATGATTATATTTATTAGCTTTTTTGGTTTTTTTACTGTAATTAATCAAAAAATCGCTGCAAATTTCTGCTTTAGAATCGTAAGAATACTGAAGCTAATCTTGAAACTATTGTTGCTAAGGGCTAATCCAATCTTTTAATGGCGGGGGGGAAACCTGCCTGAGGGTTTAACCTGAGCTTTATTTTAGATATAGCTCATTTAAGGAGTGTAAGGGAATTGTCAGATAAGTCTCACAATGACGGTCATGAAAATGGACCTACCCGTCGTGACATGCTACATGTAGCGACAGGTTCACTTGCGTTAGGCGGTGCAGCTATGGTTGCTTGGCCTTTAATTCATCAAATGAATCCTGCGGCTGATACTTTGGCTATGGCAACGATTGAATTTGATGTTTCAACTGTACCAGAAGGTTCGCAAGTTAAAGTAATGTGGCGTGGTAAGCCTTTATTTGTTCGTCATAGAACGGCGAATGAAATTGCAGAAGCTAAAAAAGACGATACTGCTACTATGCGTGATCCACAAACTGACGCTGATAGACTTAAGCAAGCCGATGGCAAAGCTGGTAATGATAAATACCTTATCATGGAAGCAAGCTGTACTCACCTTGGTTGTATCCCAGTTGGTATTGCCGAAGATGGTTATAAAGGCAATTTCGGTGGTTGGTTCTGCCCTTGTCATGGTTCACATTATGATACATCTGGTCGTATTCGTCAGGGCCCTGCACCAACAAACTTAGCTGTTCCTGGCTATTTATATACTTCAAATACAATTGTTAAGATTGGGGTTTAATTCATGAGCGGTCCATCTAAATATGTTCCTAAATCAGGCTTTGAAAAATGGCTTGATGCGCGCTTACCAATCATTCGTTTTGCGAATGATACAATGGTTGATTTCCCAACTCCAAAAAACCTAAATTATTGGTACACTTTTGGTGGCATTTTGGCCATTTTCCTTATGATACAGATTCTTACTGGTATCATTTTGGTTATGCATTATGTTCCGCATGTTGATTTTGCCTTTGCATCAATTTCGCATATTATGCGCGATGTAAATTATGGATGGTTAATCCGTAATATGCACATGGTTGGTGCTTCATTCTTCTTCCTTGCAGTATATATCCATATTTTCCGTGGTATGTATTATGGTTCATACAAAGAGCCGCGCGAAGTTTTATGGGGTCTTGGCGTAATCATTTATTTATTAATGATGGCGACTGCCTTTATTGGTTACGTTCTTCCTTGGGGACAAATGTCACTTTGGGGCGCAACAGTTATTACTAACCTTGCGGGTGCAATTCCAGTTGTTGGCGAGTCTATTAAAACTTGGTTATGGGGCGGCTTCTCAGTAGATCAGCCAACTCTAAACCGTTTCTTATCACTTCACTATTTATTGCCATTCATTATTCTTGGTCTAGTGATTTTGCACATTTGGGCATTACACGTACCAGGAAATAATAACCCAACTGGTGTTGAAGTTAAGGATGTTGAAAAAGAAACTGTTCCTTTCCACCCTTATTACACAGTGAAAGACGGCTTTGCTATCCTAGTATTCTTTATGGTTTATGCGGCATTCGTATTCTTTGCACCTGATGCATTAGGCCATACTGACAATTACATCCCAGGCAACCCACAGGTTACCCCTGCGCATATCGTACCTGAATGGTATTTCTTACCTTTCTATGCAATTTTGCGTGCGATTGATTTTGATATTTTTATCATTCCTGCAAAACTTGGTGGTGTTGCGGCAATGGGTGGTGCGATTTTAATTCTTCTTGCACTTCCTTGGCTTGATACTTCTAAGATTAAATCTATGCGTTACCGTCCATTAGGAAGACTTGCATGGTTTGTATTCCTTGCAAACTTTATCGTCCTTGGAATTTGCGGTGCTATGCCTGCTGAATTCCCTTGGACAGTAATTTCTAAGATTTGTGTTGTAATTTACTTCTCTTATTTCTTAGTAGTTCTTCCTATGTTGGGAATTATCGAAAAACCATTAACTCCGCCGGCTTCTATCGCTGATTCAATTCACGCGAAAAAAGCTAATACAGCAGAATAAGGATAAATAATATGCGTAAAATTATTACTGCTACTATCGCGTCAATCGCACTTATCGCTTCTAGCTCTGCTATGGCTTCGGGTGGCGCAACACATAAACTTATGTCTGCTGAAGGCAGCTATAATGGACCTTTCGGTAAATTTGATAAAGCGCAATTACAACGCGGTTATCAAATTTATAAAGAGGTTTGCTCTTCTTGCCACTCAATGAAGCAATTAAGCTTCCGCAATTTGGGCGAAAAACATGGCCCATATTATGATGAGAAAAATCCAAATCCTAATGAAAACCCTTATGTGAAAACAATTGCAAAAGGATATAAAGTTAAGGATTTTGATGCGGCGGGCAATGAAATTGAACGTGATGGCTTACCTAAAGATAGATTCCCATCGCCTTTTGCAAGCGATGCCGAAGCTAAATCTGCTAATGGCGGGGCATTACCACCTGATTTGTCTTTGATTACAAAAGCACGTCATGGAGGCGCTGATTATATTTATTCACTTATGATGGGTTATTCTGCTGCACCACATGGCGTGACTGTTCCTGAAGGTAAGCATTATAATAAATATATGGCTGGTAACATTATTGGCATGCCTAATCAGCTTACTGAAGATCGTGTATCTTATGCTGAGACCGAAGCCAATAAAGGCATTAAAGCAACATCACAGCAACAATCAAAAGATATTGCGGCATTCCTTCAATGGGCGTCGGATCCGCACCAAACTACCCGTAAATCTACTGGTGTTGGTGTATTAATATTCTTATTTATTCTATCTATCTTCACTTGGTTCTCTTACCAATCAGTTTGGAGAAAAGTGGAGCACTAATTAAATCAAAACCTCACCCTCGCGGCTATGCCGCTAACTCAAGGTTTTGATAAAATAAGAATAAAATTTTCTTGAGACGGCTCTTCGAAAATTTTATACAAATATTTAAGCGCACTTTTTTAAGTGCGCTTTTTTTATTTCCACTCTATATTTGCTTGAGTAAGATATGGATGTTTAGCTTGGCTTTCGGCAACAATTTTCTTAGAGCCCTCAATCATGCTCTCTTCAAGTCTTTGGAAAAATTCTTGACGATTAAGTCCTGGCTCGATTGGTGCAAAGAATTCATTTATCGCCACGCCTTTTTCTTTTAGGAATTTACGTTCTGGCCAGAAAAGACCTAGATTATTGGCGACTGGTATGACTGGCCAACCTGAAGTTTGATACATATGAAATACGCCAGATTTTATTTTCTCATTTTCACCAATGGCAACTAATTTACCTTCTGGATAAATAAGAACATTGCGATTTTCAATTTTGGCAATTTCAAAGCTTTCAGTAATTCTTTTGCGTGATTTATGACCACCACATTGCTCAACTACGATTGCACCAATTTTTTCAAGAAGCATAGGAACAAATGGATAAACCTCTATATGATCCCCTGTAACAATCGCCATATCGCCAACTTGTGACATAATACCAAAGCCGTCTCCCCATGATTGATGTTTTGACGCAATAATATAAGGGCCACCCTGTAAATGCTCTAAACCTCTGTATTCAAACTTAATTCCGCAAATTGCATACATTGCAAAGCGCATTGCTTTTGCGTAAAAAGTTACACCTTTACGAATTAAATCCTTAGTATTTGGCAAGAAACAAAGCGGCACAAGTGGCAATAATACCCCTAATGAGATTACCCAATAAAATATTGCAAATATAAATGATCTAAACATTGAAGCCCCTTAATTCTTTGTTTGTTTTAAATCCAAAATTTGTTGCGGCAATATTAAACTTAGTATTATCACCGCCTGTAGAATATGCGGTTAAGAGATTTGCTTCACCACTATGCACCCTATCGAAAAGAATTTCCCCTGCCCGCCTTGCAATTGCACTACCTGAATCTATAAAAATAGCCTTATGAGGAAGATATTCATTCAGAAGGTTTTTAACCAAGGGATAATGCGTACACGCAAGGATAATAATGTCTATTTTTTCACTATTTTTTTGTTTAAATAGACCGTCAATTGCGTCTTTTATATCTTCATGATTACAAGTCCCTGAAATAATATAATCTTCGGCGGCACGAGCAAGCATTTTGGGGCCATATCTTATGACCTCACAATCACTTGCATATTCATTAATAAGACTCTCTGTATAAGCAGAACCAACAGTACGCGGAGTAGCCAAAAGCCCAATAGTTTTTGATTTTGTATGCTTTGCCGCAGGTTTTATAGCAGGTACAACCCCAATAATTGGAATATTTACTATTTGTCTTATATGCCAAAGCGCGATTGTACTTGCTGTATTACAAGCAATAATAATAACATCTGGCTTAATTTCTTCGGCGGCGGCTTTAATAAGTTTTGGTATGCGGTCAATAAGATCTAAATCTGATTTTGAGCCATATGGAAAATAAAATGTATCTGCTAAATAAAAAACATTAATATTAATATTTGCAATTTTTAATTCGTTAACAATTGAAAATCCGCCAACACCGCTGTCAAATACAAGTATTTTAGGTAAGTTCTGGGCTTCTAACGACATTAATTCCCCAATATTTATATATGCTTTTATTACAAACCTATTGATTTATAGGCGTTTAGTTTGAAATTGTCTAATTCATAATAGTAAAATTAAAGATAATTAAGCAAGAAAAATAAAAACATAAAAAAATCATTTTTTTACGCATTTTACTAACAAAATTAACCAACGCTTAATCAAGTTTGTTGATATTGTCTTAATAATTCAAACTGATTTGCGAACAAAATCATAAGTCAACCGGAGTCAAAGAAATGGCAATCCGCCTTAATGCATTAAAAACAACTGAACTTTCCCCCCGTATTGTGGTATTTGGCGTTGGTGGCGCTGGCGGCAATGCAGTTAACAACATGATTGACGACCAATTACAGGGCGTTGATTTTGTTGTTGCTAATACTGATTCTCAAGCTTTAGTTCGTTCTAAAGCAGAGCGTCGGGTGCAGATCGGTATTAATACAACACAAGGCCTTGGTGCTGGCGCTAATCCAAATATTGGTATGGCCGCCGCTGAAGAGAGCCAAAACGAAATTATGGAACAATTAGGTGATGCGCATATGGTGTTCATTACTGCCGGCATGGGTGGCGGTACTGGAACTGGCGCTGCGCCAATTATTGCGCGTGTTGCACGTGAAATGGGTATTCTTACTGTTGCGGTTGTTACAAAGCCATTCCATTTTGAAGGGCCGCGCCGTATGTCTATGGCTGATGCTGGTCTCGCTGAACTTCAAAAATCAGTAGATACTTTAATAGTAATTCCAAACCAAAATCTTTTCCGCGTAGCAAATGAAAAAACTACTTTCCAGGCTGCATTCCAAATGGCTGACGAAGTACTTCATTCTGGCGTTCGTGGCATTACCGACCTTATGATTATGCCAGGCTTAATCAATCTTGACTTTGCAGACGTGAAATCAGTTATGTCAGGCATGGGCAAAGCAATGATGGGCACTGGCGAAGCTTCTGGTGACAATCGCGCTACTGCTGCGGCGAATGCGGCGATTAATAATCCACTTCTTGAAGATGTTTCATTAGAAGGGGCGCAAGCAGTATTGATTAATATTACTGGCGGCTATGACATGACATTATTTGAATTTGACGAAGCCGCAAACCAAGTAAAATCAAAAGTAGATCCTAATGCAAATATTATTGTTGGCTCTACATTTGATGAAACTATGGAAGGCAAAATCAGAGTTTCAGTTGTAGCTTCTGGTATTGAAATTGCCGCTCAAAGCATGCCAACTAATAATAGCTTCGTAAGCAAACCTGCGGCACCTAAAGTGCAAGAACCTGTGCAAGTTGTAAGAGTAAGTGCGCCACAATCTGCACCTATTTATAATACTTCACCTGCAAGCAGCGTGACTTCACAGCAAACAAATGTAAATTATGAGCATATTGAAAGAAGCTTTCAACCAGAGCCAAGCATTCAAGAGCCTGTAATTGAAGAAAATTCATATGAAAATATTGAGGAAGCAGCACCGGTTTTACCACCAAGCTATCAAACGCGCCCTACTCAAAATTCATATGCGCCAGCTCAAAAAACTTATGCTGAACGTCCAGCTAGAGCCGAAGCACCTGCGGCACCACGCGCTGAAAAACAACATAGCTTATTGAATATATTCGGAAAACCTAAAGCCCGCCCTACCCTAGAGGCCGAAGCCTATACCGAACCAAAGCAACCTGAATCATCGATTTTCGACGATGAAATCTCAGATGATTATTCAATTCCAGCGTTTTTAAGACGCCAAGCGAATTAATTAAATTTAAATATTTTCGTTATTGATTAATCGCAATTCGTAAGGATTGCGATTTGTCACATTTCGAAACACTCATTGTTTTGATTCTTGCTAAAAGATGTTGCATACAGCAATCATAGAAAAAGATATTTTTGCGCACCTCCCCAAATTGCGCCAAGAAGGTAAAAGAATTGCAGCATCAGGTCGTTTCGATTTTACAAAAAACACTTAAAACACGCGTAAGCTGTGAAGGCGTTGGCGTACATAGTGGAACTATGGCTAAAATGACTTTATGCCCTGCTCCGCAAGATACTGGCTATGTGTTTATACGTACTGATGTTCCGCGTTCAAAAGCCTATGTTAATGCACTTGTAAAAAATGTTACTTCCACTCAATTAGGTACAAATATTTCTAATGCGCATGGTGTGAATGTTCAAACTGTTGAACATGTTCTTGCTGCTTTATTTGGCCTTGGTATTGATAATTGCTATATTGAAATTGATGGCCCAGAAGTTCCTATTATGGATGGCTCATCGCAACCATTTATTGATTTAATTATTAAATCTGGCGTGCGCATGATTGCTGCCCCTAAAAGATCTATTGAAATTCTTGAAACTGTTGAAGTTGTAAGCGGCGATAAATTTGCCCGTCTTGAGCCATTTAACGGTTTTGAACTTGATGTAAGTATCGAATTTCCAAGTAAAATTATCGGTAAACAACGCGGTGTTTATAATTGCGCGCGTGACGGCTTTGCAAATGACTTAGCTTCTGCGCGTACATTTGGTTTTATGCACCAAGTTGAAGAAATGCGCTCTAAAGGGCTTTCACTTGGCGGCTCGCTTGATAATGCCGTTGTTATTGATGGCGACACAATTCTTAATGTAGATGGCCTAAGATATAATGATGAATTTGTTCGTCACAAAGCACTTGATGCGGTTGGCGATTTATCACTTTGCGGAGCCGGTTTAATTGGTCGCTATGTTTCTTATTCTGCTGGTCATGCCATGAATAATTTATTGGTTAAAGAATTAATGAATAGACCAGATGCTTGGCGTATGAGTTTCACACCTTTGGACACTCAAATACTTGCTGCTGCGGGCATTTAATTAGTATTAAACATTAAAATTCCGCCATATTTGCAAAATATCTGACATTGCATCTTCCGAAAACAATAATAGCACGCTAAAGACTTAAAAAGAGCGTGCGCTCGGAGGAAACCGTGAATACACCTGACCAGACAATTAAAATGAAAAAGTTCAAAAAGTTTGTTACTTATTCGGCATTAATACCATTTATGGCATCAATGCTTAGCCTTGGTGCTTGCGGTTCAAATATTGGTTCTCGTGGTAAGAATAAAGCCCCCGAATATGTAGAGCGTCCGGTTGAATTATTGTATAATAATGCGCGCGACAAAATGGATCGCAAAGAATATGCAGAAGCCGTAACCAGCTTTGAAGAAGTTGACAGACAGCATCCTTATTCTGAATGGGCAAGACGTTCTATTCTTATGGCGGCTTATGCAAATTATAAACAGAGCAAATATGAAGAAGCAATTGCAACTTCACAGCGCTATGTTTCAATGTTTACAGGCAATCAAGAAAGTACCGCTTATGCTTTCTATTTAATTGCACTTTGCTATTTTGAACAAATTGTTGATGTAGGCCGCGACCAAAGAATGACAGAGCTTGCATTGGCTTCTTTGAACGAAGTTGTGCAACGTTATCCAAATACTGCTTTTGCCAAAGATGCGCGTCTTAAAATGGATATGACACGCGATCAATTAGCGGGCAAAGAAATGGAAATTGGCCGTTATTATCTAAAGGCGGAGCATCATCTTGCTGCGATTGGTCGCTTTAAAAGAGTGTTAGACCTTTATCAGACAACTACACACGTTCCAGAAGCCCTTCACAGATTAGTGGAAGCCAATTTATCAATTGGCCTTAATGAAGAAGCCCGTCAAGTTGGTGCGGTTCTTGGATATAATTACCCTGGCTCTGAATGGTATGAAGCAAGCTATAAACTTTTGACTACAAAAGGTATTGCACCAAGTGCTGAACCACAAAAAACTGGGCCTTTTAGAAATATTTTGAACAAAAAACCAAAAACTAAAGCGCCAGCAGATACAAAAGGCTCGGCAATAGCACCTAATAGCCTTTAATCCTGTTAGTTTGTTTATTATTTGTTCTAAAACGTCTTTCATTTTTTTACTAAACGACTTATTTTAGACAAATGCTTAGAGAAATATCGATTCGAGATGTTGTTTTAATTGAATCCCTTGATTTAGAAATTGGCAAGGGATTTACCGCTCTTACGGGCGAAACTGGTGCTGGTAAATCTATATTACTTGATGCACTTGGACTTGCACTTGGTGATCGTGCGGATTTTGGTTTAATTCGCAAAGGCGCAAATAAAGCAATCGCAAACGCAATTTTTGAAACAAAAAATCAAGAAATAATACAAACACTTAAAGACTTAGATATTGATATAGAAGATAATATTATCTGCCTTAGAAGGTCTTTAAGCGATGATGGCAAAAGCCGTGCCTTTATAAATGATACGCCAATTAATCTGAATTTAATGCGCGAAATAAGCGCAAGTCTTCTTGAAATTCATGGTCAACATTCTTCGATTGGGCTTATGGATTCGGCAGGGCATATTAAAATTCTTGATAATTATTTATGCGCGGAAATAGGAAGCCAATTTATAGAACAATTAGAGGACGTAAAAAGTTCATATTCAAAATTTGAAAAAGCGAAAAAAAATCTTGCCGAGGCCAAAGATAGAATTGGAAAATCTGGGGCGGAGCGTGACTATCTTGCGCATATAATTGATGAATTGACCAAGCTTTCACCGCAAAAAGGAGAAGAAACTCTCCTTGATAGTGAAAGACGCTATTTAATGGCTTCTGAACGCGTTACCGAAGCAATAAAAGAAGCTTTGGATAATATAGAAGGCGGAAAAACGCTTTCTTATTTATCAAATGCCTCGCGTTCACTTTCTAAGATTGGTAAAATTGAAAGCGAAAATGGCGAAAAACTTAGTAGAATTATAGATGCCGCCGCTAGCGCACTTGAAAATGCTCAAAATAACCTTGCCGAAGCGCAAGATTATCTAAATCAAGCCGGATATTCAATTGATCTTGACCCTAAGCAATTGGAAAGAATCGAAGAAAGATTATTTGCACTTCGCGCCGCCGCAAGAAAACATAATGTAAGTGTCGATAGTTTAAATCAGGTCCTTGCCGAAACCGAAGAAAAACTTTCTAAAATCGATAATGCCGAAGAGGAATTACTAAAAGCCGAAGCCGAATTTAAAGCGGCCGATGCATATTATATAAAATCTGCACAGGCCCTAAGTGATTTAAGAATAAAAGGCGCGCAGAAATTCGATGAAATGGTGCAAAATGAACTTACGCCATTAAAGCTTGAAAAAATGCGTTTCAGAACGCGGATACAAACTGAAAATACTTATTCTAGAAATGGGATAAATATAATCGCTTTTGAAATTGCACCTAATCCTGGCGCGGGTTTTGGTGATTTAAGCCAAATTGCGTCGGGCGGTGAATTATCACGACTTTCACTTGCTTTAAAAGTGGTATTGGCTAGCGGTTCTAATGAAATAGTGCTTATTTTTGATGAAGTCGATCAAGGGATTGGCGGTGCGACCGCCGATGCGGTTGGTAAACGGCTTGCGATACTTGCCAAAAAATCACAAGTAATTTGCGTAACCCATAGCCCGCAAGTCGCGGCGCGAGCGAATAATCATTTAAGAATTGAAAAATCTGTAATTGACGGAATTACACGCACTAATATTATTCCTTTAAGCATTGAAAAACGTGAAGAAGAACTTGCAAGAATGCTTGCAGGTGAAATCATAACTGAAGAAGCAAGGGCGGCCGCCAGAAAGCTTGTGCTTGATAATGTATAAACATATTCCTGTAAGTGATTTAAGCCCTGAACAAGCAAAAGCCGAACTTGAAAGATTGGCACTTGAAATATCTGAGCATCGTAAATCTTATTATCAAGATGATGCGCCAATGATTTCTGACGCTGAATATGACGCTATCGAAAGACGAA
Organism: uncultured Caulobacteraceae bacterium; assembly: GCA_964443435.1. GTDB lineage: Bacteria > Pseudomonadota > Alphaproteobacteria > Caulobacterales > Aquidulcibacteraceae > Pseudaquidulcibacter. The sequence continues at coordinate 23,255 of CAYUCW010000023.1, forward strand.
ACGCCCTTATTGAGCAAAAGTTTCCAAAACTTATACGTGAAGATAGCCCATCAAAATCAGTTGGTTATAAAGCAAATACTAAGTTTAAAAAAATAGATCATAAAACGCCAATGCTATCGCTTGATAATGCATTTAATGAAAAAGATATTTATGATTTCTTCGATAGAGCGAAAAAATTCCTTGGCATATCAGAAGATATACCTGCCACCGCAGAGCCAAAAATTGATGGCTTATCGCTTTCTATTACTTATGAAAAAGGTATTTTAAAACACGCGGTTACACGGGGCGATGGAAAAACCGGTGAAGATGTTACCGCGAATGTCTTATCAATAAATGATATCCCTAAAACCCTAAATACTTTAAATCCACCTGATATAATTGATATTAGGGGTGAAATTTATATTTCGGATGAAGGTTTTAAAACTTTAAATGAAAATCAATTGGCAAATAATCTGCCGCTTTATGCCAATGCAAGAAATGCCGCTTCTGGTTCTTTGCGGCAAATAGACCCCAGCATAAGCGCAGCACGCCCTTTAAGATTTTTTGCCTATGCAATTGGTGAAAATTCAAATCTTATCATAAATACGCAATTTGAACTTATTGAGCTTTTGGATTCATTTGGATTTGTGACTAATAAAGAATCTAAGCTTTGCAATAGTCCAAATGAAATTCTTGACTATTTTAAAATGCTTAATGAAAAGCGAGAAAGTCTTGGTTATGATATTGACGGCATTGTATATAAAATCAATGATTTAGAATATCAAAAACGACTTGGCTTTATTACACGATTTCCGCGTTGGGCGATTGCCCATAAATTCCCTGCTAAGCCTTCCAAAACTATAATTGAAGCTATTGATATTCAAATTGGGCGAACTGGTGTTTTAACCCCTGTTGCAAGGCTTGTGCCTGTTGCAGTTGGCGGTGTTATGGTTTCCAATGCCACACTTCATAATCAAGACTATATAAAAGACTTAGACATAAGAATTGGCGATACAGTATTTGTACAACGCGCAGGTGATGTAATTCCACAAATCACAAGTATTGACCCTGAATTAAGGCCAAAGGATACAATAGAGTTTGAATTTCCAAAAACTTGCCCCTGCCCTTTAAAAACAATTGTTTTTAGAACTCAAGATGACGAAACCGGAAAATTTGAAGCGGCTACAAGATGCTCAGGGGAGTTTAAATGCCCTCACCAAATCCAAAGACATCTTGAGCATTTTGTTTCTAGAAACGCCTTTGATATAGATGGTTTTGGGGTAAAGCAAATCGAAATTTTCCTTGAAAAATCTATAATAAAAGAGCCAGCCGATATTTTCAAAATAGAAAATAAATTGGAAGACCTTGAGAGCCTTGAAGGCTTTGGCGAAACTTCAATAAACAATCTATTAAATGCAATAAATGCACGTAAAACCATACCCCTTGAGCGTTTTATTTTTGCGCTTGGCATCAGGCATATTGGACAAACTACTTCTGGGCTTTTGGCGCGAACTTATAAATCATGGGAAAATTTCCATGCGGCAATAAAAGATGCAATTAACGCAAAGCCAAATGAAGAATATAATTTGCTTAGCAATATTTCAGGTCTTGGCCCCGTTATGCGCGATAAATTAATTGAAAGCACAATAGGGTTTGAACAATATTTATTTATTGAAGATTATAAATCCCAGCCTCTTCAAGTTTTGGGCAATATTTGTAAAGGCCTTAATAGTAAAGCCAAACAAGTGATTATTGATAAATTTCCAGATTTTGAAAATTTAAAATCATTTATATCAGAGGCCGCAAAAGGTGTTCCAAAACCAGCCTATACAGAGCTTTCTTCCATTGATGGAATGGGCGAAGTTGCCGCAATGTCATTAATTGATTTTTTTGAAAATCAAAATGCCATGCAAAGCCTTAATAATTTATTGGAAATGGTTACACCAATAAACGCCATACTTGCCGATAATAATAGCGTTGTTTCAGGAAAAACAATTGTCTTTACAGGCACTTTAGAAAAACTAAGCCGCGAAGAAGCCAAAGCCCAAGCCACAAGATTGGGCGCAAAAGTATCGGGTTCGGTATCTTCTAAAACAGATTATTTAGTCGCAGGAAGCGAAGCGGGATCTAAGCTTTCAAAAGCCCAAAGTCTTGGTGTAAAAATCCTAAGTGAACAAGAATGGATTAATCTTATTTCTTAGATAATAAGATTATTTACCGCCGCGCCATTTCTTTAAATCAGCTTGGCAAGAATTTAGTAGCTTTAATTGTGATTGAAAAATTGGATCTGGATTAGCCGCTGCCGAAATTCGGTTTTGAACCGAGCGTGCGGTTTTATCATAGTCAGTTCTGAACTTGGCTTCTGTCTTATAGCTTGAAGCGACAAGCACCATTGGCTGCATTTGGTATTTAAGGCCCGCAACCTGCTCCGCCATGATTTTTAACCCTGGAGGGCTCCCTGCGCGGTTAGCTCTCACTTTGGTGAAAGCTGCCATATAATCTGCGGTACCGTAACAAGTAACTAATCTATTATAGTCCCTATTAATATTAAAGTTTGGGGCAATATCCCTTGCTATTTCTTCTTTGGTTGGTTTTCTTACAGGCGCATTTATATTTGGCGATTGCGGCAAACTATTTGGAAGGCCAGTCACATTTGGCAGTTCAAATTCAGTCGTAATATTTGGCTTTGTACCAAGACGCAATCTATCAGAGCCGCTAGTAATTTCAGGGACAGGGGAAACAGGTATAATTTCTTTGGTTTCAACGGGAGTTGTAATTGCTTCTTGAGCAAAAGAATTATTTGTAAAAACAACGAATAAAGATCCAAAAATCAAATATTTAAGTCTATTCATTAATTTAACCAGTCGTGTCCTTAGAATTATTTTGATTTTATTAGTATTATCTAATCTAAATTCCAAGCTTATTATGCTTAAATTACTTTAATTTTGAAAGCTTTTAACAATATCGCTTATTTTATTTTCTAATTCTTCTTTTTCTAATGTAAAATCTGAAGCCAGCCAATAAGCTTCAATTTCACTAAGGATTTTTCCAACATGCGGCCCAGTTGGCACGCCAAGACGCAAAACATCAGCGCCAGTAACCGGAAGTACAGGTTTCACGAACCACGAAGCCACCGCAAGGTTTTTCTGCCATTTATTATAATTTTCTAAAGATACATCATTTGCCCATTCAGTAATAATTCTATCTTTAAAAAGTCTTTCATCCATTTTATAAATATTTTGTTTTGCGGCCTTTAAATCCATATATGGATTTATATCACTTGTGTCCCCTGCCCAATTTATAAGCCTATCTTTTTCTGCATTAGACATTCTAAGTTTTGCACAAATATTTTTAATTATTTTTATGTCACGTGGAAATAAAACCATAAGCCTTAAGAAGCTATCAGGATCTATATCACAATCGGCTTCAATTAATGCCAATTCTTCAAGAGCATAGGTTCTAAAATCTATATGCTCATCATTTTCATATCTAAATACAAGCTCTAGAACACCAGTTTCAATCATATAACGCAATGTCTTTATAGGAACTTGGCAGCCAAGAATACGTTTCATTTCAGACCATATTCTCTCTGGTGAGATATTTTGAATACCATCCTTTAGTGCTTTACAGGCTTCAAGCCCTCTTGGGTCAAAATCACCGCGTCCAATTGTTGCATTAATTCTAAAAAATCTAAGGATTCTAAGATAATCTTCTTTAATTCTTGTTTCGGGATTACCTACAAACACAATTCTGTGGGCTAAAGTATCTTCTATACCAGTACCTAGAACATCATATACATTGCCATCAATATCGCAATAAAGCGCATTACAAGTGAAATCACGCCTTTGAGCGTCTTTATACCAATCAAGTGTGAATACTACATCGGCGCGTCTTCCATCCGTACTTACATCACGTCTTAATGTGGTGATTTCATAGGTTTTCGAGTTTATAATCGCGGTAATTGTTCCATGTTCAATTCCAGTAGGAACATATCTAATATTATTTCTATTGAGAATTTCAATTACTGTATTAGGCTCTAGGGTTGTAGCAATATCGACATCTTTAACTTCGCGATTTAAAAGGCTATCCCTTACACACCCACCAACAAGCCTTGATTTGTCAGTAATCCTAGAGTTTAAAACTTCCATAAGGAATCTTAAACTTGGGTCATCAAGAAAGCTTCGTCCTTTCAATAAGGGTCTATTAATTACCAATTTGCCCCCCTGTATTGAACAAATATTTTTTAGCATTTGTTGTTTTAAGCCTATTACTTAGTGAGTGTAAAATACCCGCAGTTGCGCCCCAAATTTCATAACCTTCACAATTTATTATATGGAAAAAGCGAGTTATTCCGCCCACATACTTATTATGCATTGAAATATTGTTTTGGTCTATTAAAAAGTGAAAATCTAAGTCAAATATTATTTCAACCTCATCGGGATTAGGTTTTAAATGACTTATATCATCAATTATACCTACCACTGGCGTTATTAAATAACCCGTTCCTGTAAGATAATTGTCCGCTACCCCTATAATCTCAATTTTGGCAGGAATAAGGCCTATTTCTTCTGTAGCTTCTCTTATAGCAGTTGACACAAGACTTTCATCATTTTCGTCAAGTCTTCCACCAGCAAAAGCATATTGCCCACTATGATTTTTAAGCTTTTCAGATCTTTTAGTAAGAATAACCCGAAAACCTGAACCATTCCAATAAAGTGCAATTAATACCGCAGCACGCTTTAGGTTTGGCTTTAAACTTTCATAATCAAATTCAATATGTGGATTATCGTGATAGAATGAGTAATTAACTTCATCAGAATAATTATTATTCGTAATTAGACTATCATAAAGTAGATCGCGCCAGACAGAAAAATTCATTCAATTTCGCCTAAAACAATCTCATGATTAAATGAAAAGAAGCTTATGGAATTACCTTTTATTTGGCATAATTCCATTAGGTCGTAATATGCACTACGATTAAGCATTATTTTTAAACCGCCCCTTATTTCAAGATAAACTCTTGAATCATTTTCATTTTTATTAAATAACCAAATTTTTAAACTTTTATCAATAGCTATAATTTCATTTATATTTGTTTTAAGATGAACCATTGTAATATTGCCATCATAAGTTACAAAAAGTTCTTTACCGATAAAGTGCGCATCTTCGACAAAAATTGATACTTTTTCATACGGGGTAACTAAATATGTTAATCCATCTCTATCTTTACGCAAAATCTTAGAAAATAATTCTATTAAGCTTTGGCGTGTAAATTTTTCATCATTTTGCCACCAAGTGCCATCTTTTTTTATTTTAAGGCCAATATCAGCGCAAAATTCAGGATTCCAAGAGTCAACTGGTGGTAATTTAAATGCCTCTATTTGTTTTTTTAAAGATTCTAAATCCATGCAAGTTTCATTTTAATTATTTTCAAAGCCTGATAACATGTTTATTATGGTTTTATAAAATTAAAAGGGCAAAAATGACTAATCTAAATAATGGTGATGAAACCTATATAGAAACAGATATTGAATTTGAAAATATAACTAAAAATATTGCCTATATAAAAGATAATATTAAAACCACTATTTTTGGACAAGATGAAACAATTGACCTCTGTCTTGCTTGCATTTTTTCATCTTCACATGCACTTTTAATTGGAATGCCTGGGGTTGCAAAAACTTCAATTGTCGAAGCAATATCAATTGCTTGCGGCCTAAGCACCAAAAGAATTCAGTTTACCCCCGACTTAATGCCAAGTGATATTCTTGGCGGCGAAGTTTTAGATACTGATAGCGAAGGCAAAAGAAGTTTTAGATTTATTGAGGGCCCAATATTCACGCAATTACTTATGGCCGATGAAATAAATCGCGCAAGTCCAAAAACCCAATCGGCACTTTTACAAGCAATGCAAGAAGAACGTATAAGTATCGCCGGCAAAGATATAAGCTTACCAAAACCTTTTAGTGTTTTGGCTACACAAAACCCGATTGATCATGAAGGGGCTTATGCCCTTCCCGAAGCGCAATTGGATAGATTTTTACTTCAGATAAATGTGCCATATCCCGATGAAGAAACCGAAAAACTTATTCTTAAAAAACAAAAAAATGCCCCTAAAGCAAAAAGTAAAATAAAAGCAAACGACATAATTGCGATACAAGACTTTATTGATAAAATGCCAATAAGCGAAAAACTTATTAATACCATAATTGCAATAATCCGCGAATTAAGACCACAAACTACAAGCCTTGATGAAGTCAAAAATAATATAGAATGGGGACCAGGGCCACGTGGGACTATCGCACTTATGAATGCCGCAAAATCCTATGCTTTAATTAATAATAATCTAAGCCCAAGCCTAAGTGACTTATATAAAATTATAGAGCCAGCTTTACAGCATCGCATAAAATTCAATTGGAATGCCAATAAATCTGGTATAAATTTACCTATAATTTTAGATAAAATTTATAAGAAAATTGGTTTATAATTTGCAATCCGCCGAAATAATTTCCGAAGCTTTTGCGCTACATAAGAAATTATTAGCCTATACGGATTTTATTCTAAATAACTATGCACAGAATTATAGTGCCGATAATTATCTAAATAAGTCAGGCTCATCTTTGGAATTTTGGCAATATCGCAATTATAATAATGATTATGCAAAAAATATTGATTGGAAAAAATCGGCGCGCGAAGACAATATAATTATTAAAGAAACCCAGAACCAATCATCAAGTGAACTTAATATAATTATTGATAATTCCGAAAATATGAATTTCAAATCGGAAAATCAAAAATTTTCAAAGCATGAATATTCATTGATAATTGGGATTGGTCTTTGCCTAACACTTCTTAAGTCGAAATATAAAATTACGATAAATAATAAAAGTATGAAATATGATGCCGATTATATTTTAAATTCCTTTTTCAATAATAATTTCATGCCAAAACAAGGTAAAAACAATTTAATCATAAGTGATTTTATTGAAAACAATAATTTAGAAAATCATGGCGATAATCTGTTTTTACAAATCAATGATTTAATAGAAACAAATTTCGAATTTACTGGAAGAATTGAGTTTTATAATTCGGATTTAAAAATACTTATTAATGATGCCGAAATAATTAAAAGCGACTATATAAATCGATTTAATGAATATTATTCTGAATTTAAACAAAGACTTAAACCTAAAGCCTATATTAGCGCAAATAATAATCAAGATGTTCTAATCCCATCAAAACAAATAATTGAATATCTAGTATTTGGTGGCGCTTATGAAAATTGATTTTTTATACCCATTAATACTTTTGGGCCTTATATTTATTCCAATTATTTTCTTGATTTCGCGAATTTTACCGCCAAACCCAAAAGCAATTTTTTTACCAACAACAAAATTTCTTAAGGGCTTTGAAACCAAGAATAATTCTATTAAGGATGCACCGCTTTATTTAAAAATAATCAGAAGCTTATTATTCGCGGCTATAATTATTTTTTTCGCAAGCCCCGTAAAAAGCCTAATACAGAAGCAAATCGAAAATAATAATATTGCATTTATAATTGATAATAGCTTTCTGAATTCAAATAATTTTGCGAATATTCGTGAAAATATAAATAAGCAAATCGACGAAAATAATTCGGATGCTTTTTATAATTTCTTTTTAACCGCTCAAAAAAATCAGAATCTTACGCGGCTTAATAAAAAGCAAGCCAAAGAATTTGTAAATTCAATAAGTATAAAACCTAATTTATCTTATCCTGAAACTATAATAAAAGACCTTCACAACGCACAGTATGATAAAGCCTATTTTTATAGTGATGGGCAAGAATATTCTTCTTCCAAAGAATTATTAAAAACTTTAAAATCGCTTGAAATTAATACTAATAAAAATCCTATATCTTTGATTACAAATACTATTAATGACACTAATTTTAAAATTATAACAGAGAATAGAAACAATAAACCAGCATATGAGTTTTATAAAAATAAGCAATTAATTCATTCTGCTAACACTAATAATATAAATAAAAATTTGATTGCCGGAAGTAATTTTATAAAAATAAAAGGCCAGAATAATGCCGGTGCAATTCATATTCTTGATGCCCAATCAAAACCAAGAAGCATAGGTGTCTTAGAAAACAATAAAACCGCCCTTGGTGATTATAATTTAATATTTGCTGCAATTAATCAAATTTCTAAACCCAAAACTGGTGATGTTAAATCGCTTATTCAAAATTCTGATACAATTATAATTGGTGATTATGCCCTTAATAATGAAGATCAAGAGCTTTTAGAAAATTTTCTTAAAAATGGCGGTAATATTATAAGATATATTGGCGCAAACGCCATTTCAAATCCCGAAGATAAAATACTGACGGTAATTTTTGATAAAGAACCCAAAATAGTTTCCGGTGATTTATCAAGTTTTGAAAATTATATAAGCCCATTTAAGGAAAACTCACCCCTTTATGGTATAGAATTTTATAAAAATGATAAACCAAATATAATCGCCAAAACCATATCTGAGCAAGATGCAGAAATTTATGCGCGGCTTAATGATGGAAGTGCACTTATAAGCGGCAAACAAATCGGCAAAGGCAATCTTATAAATATACATACAAGTGCTTCCCCCGATTGGTCGGGCTTTGCCTTATCTGGGCTTCAGGTAAA
>CAYUCW010000024.1:0-30522 GCA_964443435.1 uncultured Caulobacteraceae bacterium
TGAAATTTGCTTTAGCATTGCATCGGGAACAGTAAGAATTGGTCTAATAGTCATTTTTTCTAAATATGGATTATAAAACTAAAAATCAAGTGGATTAACTTTCATACTAGCTTATATTACGTAATGATTTTCCAATAATTTCAAAAATTTGATGGATTTCACTTTCATTTATTATAAGCGGTGGTGAAAGCGCGATTGTATCGCCTGTTACACGTGTCAAAAGCCCATTTTTATAACATTCCACAAAGGCATTATAACCGCGTGTTCCGATTGCCCCATCAATTGGCGACAATTCTATGGCGGCAATAAGTCCAAAATTGCGAATATCAATTACGAATGGAAACTCTCTTAATGAATGTGCCGCTTCTTCCCAGACTTTTGCAAGCTCTGCCGCTCGGTAAAATAGACCTTCACGCTCCATTATATCGAGGTTTGCAATCCCCGCCGCACAAGCCGCAGGGTGCCCCGAACAAGTATAGCCATGGAAGAAATCAATTAAATGCTCTGGCCCTTGTTCAAAGGCATTATGAACTTTATCAGATGCAAAAACCGCACCCATAGGAATTGCCGCATTATTAATGGCTTTGGCAGTAGTGAAAATATCGGGCATAATATTAAAATACTGACTTGCAAATGGTGCACCAATCCGCCCAAAACCAGTGATAACTTCATCAAAAATTAGAAGACAGCCCACTCTATCACACGCCGCACGTAATTCTTCTAGATAGCCTTTTGGCGGCACTAATACGCCGGTTGAACCCGCCACAGGCTCTACAATCACCGCCGCAATAGTTTCAGGGCCATGAAGCGCGGCAATCCTATCAAGCTCTCTCGCGAGATATGCGCCATGCTCTGGCTGTCCCTTTGAAAATAGGTTTTCTTTTATTCCATGCGTATGCGGAAGATGATCGACATTAGGTAATGTTTGAAACACTCTTCGATTATTCACCATACCGCCAACCGAAATACCGCCAAAATTCACGCCATGATAGGCGCGTTCGCGACCAATAAGCTTCACCCTACCCTTATCACCCTTTGCATGATGATAGGCAAGCGCCATTTTAAGTGCGGTATCCACACTTTCAGATCCTGAATTAGTAAAGAAAACATGCCCAAAGCCTTTGGGCGCAATCTTGGCAAGGCGCGATGCAAATTCAAATGCAATTGGATGCCCCATTTGCAGATTATGCCCAAAATCAAGAGTTTGCATTTGTTTATAGACCGCATCCGCGATTTCTTGGCGACCATGACCCGTAGCCACCGCCCATAGCCCAGCCGAGCCATCAAGTATCTGCCTGTCATCATGGGAAGTATAATACATTCCCTTTGCAGATACCACGAGGCGCGGGTCGGCTTTGAATTGGCGCTGTGCCGTAAATGGCATAAAAAACGAAGATAAATCAGGGCTATTTTGCATGCGAAAACTATAATTGATTTAAGGCTTTTGTAAATTGAATTTAGTGTTCTAACTATTGGAAGATTTCTAGGCATAAAAAAAGAGGCCGAAGCCTCTTTTTAATTAGATTTTCAAAAAACTTATGCCGCGCGCGATGCAAGCTTATTAGAAAGTTTTTCAATAGCCGCAGTTTTATCGCAATTATCAATTGCCGCAAATTCACGCGCCATTCTGTCAAGCGCAGCTTCATAAAGTTGACGCTCTGAATAAGATTGCTCAGGCTGCTCAGTCGCTCTATGAAGGTCACGAACAACTTCAGCAATAGAAATAAGATCGCCAGAATTTATTTTTGCTTCATATTCTTGAGCGCGACGTGACCACATAGCACGCTTTACGCGCGCGCGGCCAGTAAGTGTTCTTAAAGCTTCGTCAACAATACGATTCGATGAAAGGCCACGTAGGCCACTTGTTTTTGCTTTTTGAACCGGAACTCTTAGGGTCATTTTGTCTTGGTTGAATGAGATTACATAAACCTCTAATGTCATACCTACAATTGTTTGGGTTTCTATACCAATTACTTTTCCTACGCCGTGTGCTGGATATACTACAAAATCGTCGATTTTAAAACCTTCAAGCGTTAATGCTTCGCTCATATTTTTGGTTCCTATATTTATTGCCTAGGGATTATGTGTCAAACATACCTTTACCATTCATGCGCGAATTTAGCGAATGTGGTGGTAGTGCTTAAAAAATCCTTTGGGTAATTGCCATACAGTAAAGATTTCGACAATAATCAAAATCTCCGTATTCATAGGGTTTTTAACACAAATTTAACAAAAAGTAAAGCCCTTCATACTGAAGGGCTTTTATTTAGTTACCTTCACCCGGTTTAGGTGAGAAATATTTCTCATATTTGCCTTTTTCTTTGGCAAAATCTTCTCTATCCGCAGGCGGCGTACCTTTAGTGGTAATATTAGGCCAAATCTTAGCATAATCAGTATTAATTTTAAGCCATTTGCCATCTGGCTCATCCTCTGTATCTGGGGTTATTGCGTCAACCGGACATTCAGGTTCGCAAACACCGCAATCAATACATTCGTCAGGATGAATAGCAAGGAAGTTCTCGCCTTCGTAAAAACAATCCACGGGGCATACTTCTACGCAATCCATATATTTACATTTAATACAAGCGTCAGTGACGATATAGGTCATAATCCTATCCTTTAAGGCAATTTAATTGCCCTTATCTATAAATTACTTGTTTGGTCAATATTTAGGTGCAAAAACCAGCAATAAAACTACAGTTTAGTCCTTTTTAGGGTCAAGATTGGCCTTAAGCGCCGCCAATACTGCAAAGGGGCTATCACCATCAATTTTCTTAGTCTTATCTATGAAATCGCGGTGTTGTTTTGGTTTACCCTTATTAAAGTCTTTACGCTTTTTGCTAAAGCCTTCAGTATTTGGACGCGGCCCAGAATTAGGAGAGGTGAAGTCTTTGCGCGGTTTGAATTCACGCTTAGAATCATCTGTATTATCTCTTTTTGTGAATTCTCTATTAAATTCTCTTGGCGGTCTTACACGCTTTAAGCGCCATACAGTTTTTTCTTCTTCATTAGTTTCTTTGGCGAAGCCAAGATTTTCAACTATATGCTCGGCGGTGTCATTAGAAACACCAAGTAGTGAAACAACACTTAAAGGCATTGGGAAAGCACCCTTGGCTTCTTTTGAAGTGTCATAAAGAATATTCATAATTCTATCGGCAATATCAAATCTTACCGCGCGATTACCAATTTTCTTAAATCCAGTAATAGTAAACTCAGAATCCGCAATACCTTCGGGTGCGTCAAATGAAGTCACACCAACCGGCGGAAGGAATGGACCTTCGCCATCATTTGATTTAGCAAAATATTCAAATATTGCATTTGTTCTTGCCGCTTTTGGCTTTATCATTAATGGAAGATAAATCGCAGCACGACCAAATCTTACGCCAATATTACGAAGTTCACGACGATTATCTTGGCTTAAGCTCGCAATTTCTTTATCGATTTCTTGCCTGTCAATTATGCCATTATTATTAAATAATAATACGGCAATATGCTTAGCAGTATCGCTTAATTGTCTTTGTTGCGGTTTAATAACTGGCTTTTGAACTTCTTCAGAAGCTTGTTCAGTATCTATTGTAGCTTCTTCACTTGAAGCTTCTTCCTGAACAGGAGTTTGCGAGGTTTCAATTGGTGCTATAAAATCAATTGACGCTTTTAATTTTACAAGTGGACCAAGATCGTTTTTCACTAAATCTTTAAGCCAAGCGTCCAAGCGCTCTTTTACAGCTTTTGAAGTTTCTTCATTCTGTAAATCTTCACTTGTGATTATAAGTTCAGGCTCTAGAAGGTTTTTACCTTTTAAAAGCTTGGCAATAATAACATCATTCCAAACAATATCGCCATTTTTAGCAAGAACTAAAGAGTCTTTATTTGATGCGTCCGCTACAGTTTCTTTTTCAACTTCTACAGCCTCATCAGGATTAGTTTCACAAGAAGCATCACCATCTAAATTAGTTTCCACCGCATCTTGTGCCGTTTCACTTATTTCAAGATTTGCATCATTCGTATTATTTTCTTCTGAAACGCTCAAAGTTTACTCCAAATTTTATAAACCAATCCCTTGGGTCTAAAGCCTTTAACACTATTGCATTAGAATTAAATGCTAAATCGCAGATTTACTGACCTTTTTAATCTAGTAATCAAGCCAATTCAATGCCTTAAATTGAAAATCTGACGATTTTATAACAAAATAGCTTTAGTAAATTATATATGTATCACTTAATTACATTATTTAATCTAAAAGCTTTTATTAATTGCCTTAAGCTTTTGGCATAATTACCATTATTTTCAATTATTAAATCGGCAAATCCCTTAAAAGCTTCGGTAAATTCTTTATGGCCATCTACAACACTATCTTGCCATTGCTTAAGTACACTTTGTTTAGTGCGCCCTCTTTGAACCTTATCTCTTTTTATACGACGTTTTAGGCGTTTTTCTTCATTTACTTCAATATAAATTTTAAAATCCAAAAGATTTCTTATTTCTGGATTAGCGAAAATATGCGTGCCTTCTATAATTAAAATGCTTTTAGGCTCTATAATTCTTATATCTTGCGTTCTTGTATGCGTCGTAAAATCATAAACAGGGCTTGGGATGGCCTTATTTTCTAGATGTAAACGTAAGTGTTCTAAAAAGAGACTATGTTCACGAACTTCTGGGCTATCGAAATTCACAGCTTCTGGATTTTCAAATTTGTCCAAATAATAATCGTCTTCTGAAAGTATATTTACTCTATCTAGAGCTATAAATTTGGCAATATCTTCTGCAAATCGTGATTTACCACTGCAAGATCCACCGCAAAGCCCAATTATATAGCGTTTTTGTATCATTAACTTTTTATTTACTCTTTTTTCTTGACCTATATAAACTGGCACGATAATTGAAACTATGACATTTATGCAAGACAATAGTAATTTTTCGGGACAAATTATATTAATTGGTACAGTTGTTTGTGAAGGTTTCAACAAACAAGTTGCCAAAGGCTCTAGGTGTGCAATGATAAGTGTTGTCGATTGTGATACACTTGCCATTAATGGGGAGCTTGAACAATATATGCTCGATGACGGCCTTAATGCAGGAATGCTGCTTGATGAGACTTTGGGTCAAAATGGCTGGTCTGATATAAAAGTACGTAATGCACTTCCAATTGCCCCAACCGACAAAGGCTGGGAACCTGAATTAGAAGCCTTAATTAAAACCGCGCATGATATTGGCATTGCCCATATGGTGTTTGAACCAGATTGCGAAAAACCGCATTTAATCCATTAATTAGCTTCGCCAAGATAGTATCACTGGCTCAATCGGGTTTTTAAACTCACGGGATTCAGCAAGCGCATCATTATGCTCTTTTTTAAGTTTTAAATACCATTTTGCCTGCACATCAATATCATCAATCCAAAGCATTTTTGATTGATATTTAAGACCTTTGTTTTGCAAGTCCACCATATCACCATCTTGCTTAAGGAATTTACGCCCCATGCTTGGAAGAAATGGCATAAGCAAGTTTAATAATGGCGCTTTATCCCAATAGCTTGTCTGAACAATCAAAGTTTCATTGGCATTTAGCGGCAAAAGGCAAGTTAAAGTGAAAAATTGAGATTTTTCATTTTCAATCACTTCCCAACGATACCCTGGAAGCATAAAGGCAATTTCAGTAGTTACATTTTCACCAAATATCCATTTATAGGCAACCGAGTTTGAGCTGGGCTTATGTTTTTCAATTGCCCAACCACGATATCTTGGAATGAATTGCTTTGACTTTTCTTTAAGCCCAACTGAAGGCGGTCGCCACCACCATTGATTATGCACAAATGGCACATGTGCAGGATCCATAAGACCCACCACCGCATTATCCATTGTTGCATTAAAAACTTGAGTAACCACAAATTTTGGTTTTTCAGCTCTTAAACCAAATTCAGGTGGCTCTATAGGCGCATCACCCGTAAATCTTGGATTTGAAGATACATAAATAAAAATAATTCCATGTTTTTCAAAAACTGGATAGCTTCGCGTTTTAATTTTCTGCGGCTCATAGGGGCTATCCGCCAAAAGGCTTGGCATATGTTTGCAAACCCCATCAGTGCCGAAGCGCCAACCATGATATGGACATTGCACCGTGGTTTGTCCTTCATAATCAATCTGCACCCCTGCACTTAATGGCACAAGACGATGCGGACAAATATCGCGCATAGCAAAGGCTTTGCCGTTTTTATCACGACCAAATAATACAGGATCCCCAAGAACTTCACGGCTTATATGTGCACCAGATTTTATTTCACTTGAAAGCGCACCAAAATACCAAACATCGCGCAAAAGCCCATCATCTTGTTTTGGCTTAAGATTATTTATAAGTTCTGAAGTCATAATTATGCATACAAGTTTTAAGAAAAAAATTAAAGGGGCTTTACATATAGATTACAAGAAATGCCTCATGTTAATTATTAAATTCAATTTCATTATTAACTTGCCTTGTAAAAACTTATAATTTAAATACTCATACAAATAATGTATTATAAAAAGGACAGGAAATGAATAAAGCCTTAGCTTTAAAAAGTGTATTTGCATCAATTATTGGCTTTGCACCAATTCTTATTTCAAACCCAAGCTTTGCGGAAGATTTTATTATAAAATCGCCAAATGGAAAAATCGAACTAAAGCTTGAGGCCAATGAAAAAGGTGTAAATTATAACCTTAAAATGAATGGCGAAGAAATTATTTCATCTTCGCCAATTGGATATAAGCTTGACAAGGCAAATTTAGGCGGCGCAAATCTAAAGCTCGTAAATTCTTCAAGTCAAAATATTAATTCAAGCTTTGAAATGGTGGTTGGAAAGCAAAAAATAGTCAAAGATAATTATAATCAAACTATTCTTAATTTAACAAACACCCAAAACGGCAAAGACTATAATTTTCAACTTATTGCCCGTGTTTATGATAATGGCGCAGCATTTAGAGTAGTTATACCTAAGCAAGAATCACTTACGAAATTCTCAATAATGGCAGAAAACACACGTTATAATTTCCCGAAAAATTATAACTGCTATGGCCTAAACCAAGGGCGTTTTGAAAACTCTCATGAAGGTGAATATGATTTAATCAAAGCCGATAAAATGCGTAATTTCCACCTTTATGATTATCCATTGGTTTGTAAAACTGGAAACAAGCAAACCACATTTGCTTTGGCAGAATCCGACGTTATTAATTTCCCTTCTGGCTATTTAACGGGCCCTTCTAGTGGCGCACTTGGCGCAGAAGTTATACTTTCGCCACGCACAGATAATTATGCGGGCTTAAGATATGATATTATACTTGCAAAATATGAAAATGAAACCGTGACTGCGCCTTGGCGCGTTATAATGCTTGGCGAAAAGCCAACGGACCTTGCCGAAAGCTCACTTATCCAAACTTTGGCAACCCCCAATAAAATTGGTGATACATCATGGATTAAGCCTGGTAAATCCGCATGGGATTGGTGGAATGGCTGGAAAGTAAATATTCCTAATGCCGGTGTTAATACTGCTACTTATAAATATTATATAGATTTTGCGGCAGAGCTTGGGCTGGAATATTTATTGATAGATGAAGGCTGGTATAAAGGCACAAGCATTGAGCCAAACCCGAATGCCGATATTACAACTCCTATTCCCGCTTTGGATATGGCGGAAATAATTTCTTATGCAAAATCAAAAAATATTGATGTCATGGTTTGGCTTCAATGGGAACATTTGATTCCACAAATGGATAAAGCCTTCGAACTTTATGAAAAATGGGGCATTAAAGGCGTTAAAATAGATTTTATGAATAGATCTGATCAAGAAATGGTAAAGCTGTATCATGAAATGCTAAGTAAAGCCGCTAAACATAAGCTTTTGGTTGATCTACACGGCGCATATATACCGAATGGCTTAACCCGCACATATCCAAACTATATGACTCAAGAAGGTGTTCTTGGCGCAGAATATAATAAATGGAGTGCTCGTATAACCGCCACTCATAATGTTACTTTACCATTCACACGTGGTATTACTGGTCCTATGGATTATACACCAGGCGGTTTTAGAAATACAACACCAAAAGAATTTCCAAAACTTCAAAACTTCTCACAGCCATATGTAATGACTACGCGTGGTCATGGTCTTGCAATGTATGTCGTATTTGAAAGCCCATTACAAATGGTGTCCGATAATCCCGAAGCTTATAAAAACAAAAATGGCACTTGGGCAGATGGTGTTGATTTTATAAAAGAAGTTCCGGCTTCTTGGGATGAAACCAAAGTGCTTCAGGGCGACATTGGACAATATATTGTAACCGCAAGACGCAAAGGCGATAAATGGTATATTGGTGCAATGACTAATGAAGCGGCACGCAGCATAAGCATACCTTTAAGCTTTTTAGGTAATGGCACTTATAATGCAGAAATTTGGCAAGATGGCTTAAAACCAACTGAGATTAAAAAATCACGCCAAACTATTTCTAAAACTGGCGTGATTAATTTAAAACTTGCACCTTCTGGTGGCGGTACCATTATAATTTCTAAATAATTATTCAGAAGTTTTACCATCGAAATGTTCATGCGCTTGATCGGCAATAGATTTAGTCGCATGAACAATTCCGTCAATATGTTCTGGCGGCCCATAAATCGTGTATAGACGTAATGGCTTTTCACTAGAATTTTTAACATTATGTCTTGCGCCTTGAGGAACAATTACAGCCATATCTGCATCAACTTTATGGGTGACACCATCTATTGAAAACTCACCTGAGCCTTCTTCAACTCTAAAGAATTGATCACGATCTTCATGAGTTTCTTCGCCAATTTCATCTCCAGGCTGAAGCGTCATTAAGACCAATTGTATGTTATGCCCAGTATAAAGCACTTTGCGAAAATTATCATTTTTTAAAGTTAAATTTTCAATATTCTTTACGAAACCTTTTTTCATTTTATTCTCCATATCTATTTCAACTTAGCCCTTACTAAGAATAAAGCAAATCAATAATAATGACATTTATAATAGTTTTTATCTATATTAACTTCCCAAATTAAATTGTGGGCTATTTTGGCGCATTGCAGATTTTTAAAAAACAATTATTTAGGCCTTATGGAAACTGAAAATCATAATGCCGCAAGAGAAGCGCAAATTGCATATGCCAATTCAATTGGAATAGATGCCGAATTTATTTCAAAACTTGTTGATAGTTTTTATGCAAAAGTGCGAACACACCCAAGTCTTGGACCTATATTTAATGAGAAAATCCAAAACTGGGATGAGCATTTATATAAATTAAAGCATTTTTGGGCATCAGTCGCCCTGAGTTCGGGTACTTATTCAGGGCGACCAATGCCTATACATATGGCGCTTAAGAATGTTGAACCAAATCATTTTAATGAATGGCTTGGCCTTTTTGAAGCAACACTTTATGAAATTGCGCCAGATAAAGAGGTGATCGATTATTTCATGGAACGCGCTAATAGAATTGGCAAAAGTCTTAGCCTTGCGATGTTTTATAGGCCGAATCAAATATAACCTAGTAAAATATTATAAATCTCCGTTGCAAATTTAAGACTTATATAATTCCAGTATTAAAATATTTTAACCTGAATGTTACAACGAAAGGTCTTGTGTGTATTAAAAATATGTAACATAAACATTGTAATTATAGAGGATTACAATGAATAGACGTTCTTTTTTAACACTTACGACTACTGGCCTTTGTGCTGGATTATATTCAAATAGTTTCGCAGCAATGCCAAAGCCAAAAGCGCAAATCGGTAGATATGGACTTGACCTTACTGGGCGTGATTTAAAAATTAAACCTGGCGATGATTTCTTTAATTATGGCGGTGGCAATTGGATGAAGATCAATAAAATCCCATCTGACCGCACAAGATGGGGAGTGTTTGACCAGCTGAGAGCAAAGTCTGAAACCGATGTCCGTGCTATTATTGAGGAATTATCAAAAAAGACTTATGCCACTGGCACTATAGAGCAAAAAATTGGTGATTTTTACGCGACCTTTCTTGATGAAGCGACAATAAACTCTAAGGGGCTTGCGCCATTAAAGCCCGAACTTGATTTAATAGCTAATGCCAAAACACATGAAGATATTGCGGCAGTTATGGGCAAACCTGATATGCCAACCCAAGGGCCAATTGGTTGGGGCCTTGGCCTTGATGATGGTAATCCAGATAGATATATTATAACCATTACCCATAGCGGCCTTGGCCTTCCTGAGCGTGAATTCTACTTAAAAGATGACGAAAGAATGCGCAAAATCCGAAGCAAATATCCGCTTCATATTGCTAAGACTTTTGAACTTGCGGGTATTTTGGGCGGAACTGAAAAAGCCAAAGCAATTATGGCGCTTGAAACCGAGATTGCAAAACTTCATTGGCCAGTAGAGCAAAGACGTGAAAGCACAAAAATGTATAATCTTACAAAGCGTGCAGATCTTGAAGCTTTTGCCCCTGATTTCCCGTGGGCATCGGCACTTGGTGCATCTGGCTATAATGAAATTAAGGAATGCGTGATTGGCGAAAAATCGGCAATGCCAGAGCTTGCAAAATTATTCAGAGCAACACCTGTAAGCGTATGGCAAGATTATTTGACCTATCACTTAATCAAAGACACTTCGGCACTTTTACCAAAGCCAATTGATGATGAAAGATTTGATTTTTATGGTAAGATTTTAAATGGTCAAAAAGAACAAAGAGCAAGATGGAAACGCGCGACCGTTGCAATTGATGGCGCATTAGGTGAAGCAATCGGTCAGATTTATGTTAAAAAGCATTTCAGCCAAAGTGCAAAAGCCAAAATGCTTGTTCTTGTTGAAAACCTAAGAAAAGGCTTTAAATCGCGTATTGAGAAAATCACTTGGATGTCACCGGCAACCAAGATGGTTGCCTATAAAAAGCTTGCAAGCTTTAATCCAAAAATTGGCTATCCAGATAAATGGAAAGACTATTCAAGCCTTGATATTATAAAAGGCGATGCACTTGGCAATTCAAGACGCGTTATGGCATTCCAACATAAATATGACTTAGATAGGCTTTATAAACCAACCGATAAAACCGAATGGTTTATGACACCACAAACTGTGAATGCTTATTATAATCCAGTATTTAACGAGATTGTATTCCCTGCGGCTATCTTACAACCACCATTTTTTGACGAAAATGCCGATGATGCTGTGAATTATGGCGCGATAGGCGGGGTTATTGGTCATGAAATGGGGCATGGTTTTGATGATCAAGGCGCACAATATGATGACAAAGGTGTATTGCGTGAATGGTGGAATGAAGCCGATACCAAAGCATTCAAACTTCTTGGCGATAAAATGGTTAAGCAATATAGTGGCTTTACTCCACTTCCTGGTGTTAAACTTAATGGGCAATTATCACTTGGTGAGAATATCGGGGATCATTGCGGGATAGTTGTTGGCTATGAAGCTTATAAATTATCTTTAAAAGGCAAACCTGCACCTGTGCTTGAAGGCTATACTGGGGATCAAAGGTTTTTCCTTGCATGGGCGCAAGTATGGCGCAGCCTCTACACTCCGGAGGCTTTGCGCAATCAAGTGCAATCTGGGCCGCATTCACCGGCTGAATATCGGGTAAATGGAACACTACAAAATGTTGATGCATGGTACAGAGCATTTAATGTGACACCTAATAATAAGCTTTATGTTGCACCTAATAAGCGCGTAAGAATTTGGTAGAAAAAAAGCCCTTCTATAAAAAGAAGGGCTTTATTTTTATTGCAAACTCGATTAAATATATTTGTTATAATTAATCAAGGCAGGTAAATGAAGCGCAAAGTAATCAAAAGCAATATCGTATTAACAAGCATATTAAGTCTTATGCTTTCATTTTCTAATGCCTATTCACAAGATAATACAATATTAAATACTAATAATGGCGCAATTAAAGGCATTAAGCTTGACGATAATAGTTTGGTTTTTCGCTCCATTCCTTTTGCAAAACCACCGATTAATGAACTTAGATTTAATGCACCTAAACCAATGGATAATTGGCAAGATATTAAAGATGGCACTAAAAGCGCATCTGGATGCACTCAACTTGATTATGGTTGGAACAAAGCAATTGCAGAAAAATCATCGGAAGATTGCTTATATCTTGAACTAAGAACACATGATGTCACAAACAAAAAGCCAATTATGGTTTTCCTTCATGGGGGCGCAAATCGTGCAGGCTCTGGCGATGGTATTGTTTGGTCTAAGCTTGCAGAAAATAAGGATATTGTACTTGTTTCAGTGCAATATAGACTTGGGGCGATTGGGTATTTATCGCATAAAGAACTTTCAAAAGAACAAGGACAGTCCGGCAACTATGGCCTTATGGATGTGGTTGCCGCTTTAAAATGGTTAAATGAAAATGCCAATAATTTTGGCGGGGATAAAAATAATATTACTGTTTTTGGCCATTCAGCAGGCGCACAAAATACAGGTCTATTACTAAGCATACCAAGCGCCAATGGGCTTTTCCATAAGCTTATTTTGCAATCGGGAACGCCGCAATTTGGGTACAGAGCACGAAGCCTACAAGAATCCGAAAAGATGGGTGCAGAGCTTATCGAAAAAGCAAGAAAAAATGGCGCAAATGGTACAGATATTGAAATCCTAAGAAGCTTACCCGCCAAAGAATTATTAAGTATCGGTGATAGTACAAACGCACCTTTAAATGATAAGGGTTTTATTTGGGATCAAATGACAATTGATGGTAAAGTCCTTCCTAAATCACCAAAAGATATTTTATTAGATGGGCAAAGCGCAAAAGTTCCAATTATTCTTGGGGTTTCATCAAAAGAGTTTGGGCTTTATGGTAGCGATGATGCATTTAGTGAAACCATAAATACCCGTTTTGGCAAAAACAAAGATGCGGCTTTGAAATATTATACTAAGCAAAATATTACTCGCGGCACAAATTCTGAAAATCTGGCGGGTGACTTAATGTTCAGATGCCCAGTTGATTTTATTTCGCAAAATCATACAAAGTCTGGCAATAATGTTTTTCTCTATCATTTGGAAACTGATATTAATAATAATGTGCATCATGGATCCGAATGGCCATATGTTTTTGGCAAATCAGAAAACCAAAACTATTTTCCGCCGCTTTCTGAATATTGGGTAAATTTTGCAAAAACAAATAATCCAAATTCAAAAAATTTATTTAAATGGAAGCCATTTGCAAATGGCAAAAACTATATTGCCTTTACATCTAAAGGCCCAAAAATGCTGCGCAATATAAGTAATGGAATTTGTAATAAGCTTTTAGAAGTCAATCCATAAAAAATGGCGGCATTTAAATGCCGCCTTTTAATTATTTAGATATTGCTTTGGCGTGCGCCTTAATAATTGCTTTTGTGCTTTCATCATTATTAAACACACTATACCAACCTTGCGGCTCATGCGGAGGATCACCAATATAAGCGGTTTCTCCGCGTCTTAGAACAAAATCAGCATGTTCCGCACGACCAGTTCCGCCCCAAGCCCAGAAATTAGTACCTGCAACTGGGCCACCGGTTTTTGTTGCTTCTTCTACTGCCGTATAAATTTCAGAATAGAATTTATCTCTCCAAACCGTAGGGGTGCCATCTTTGAAATTGCCTTCATCTCTTGGGAAGCCAAATTCTTCAAATACAAGCGGCTTATTCAATTCTTTTGAAATATCAATGCCATCGGAAATATATTTTTTTACTTTAGAGAGACCACCTTCCCAAGTGCCGCTTAGATTCTTAGGATCTACCCAGCTCCAGTTTTGTGGCCAAATATGCGAAGTCGTATAATCTATATACTCATGAGCTGCAATTACTGTAGAACGTCTATTATTCGCCCCCTGAAGACTTTCATGGCCTAAAGAAACCAAGTGGTTTTTATCGATGCTTCTTATTAATGCAGCAGTAGTTTTTATCCAATCCAAATAATATGGAAGATTTGCATCATGATTTTTTTCATCTCCTGCGGTTCTTGGCTCATTACATAATTGCCAAGCCATAATTGTTGGATCATCCTTATATGGAATATTATTTATAGAATTAGTACGATTTAAAAGGAATTTTGTATAATCATAATACATTTGCTTTGCAGCTTCATCTTTATAGAAATTCGCAGACCAGTCGGCAAATGCTGGCCAAGGGTGATTAGGATCATTTGCATGAACCAATTTCCCTTTTGTATAATATTGGTAAGCAGTTAAACCGCCTGACCATTCCCAAAAATTAGTTAGATAAAGCACGGCTTTCATATCGCGCTTTGCCATTTCATCTAAAAGGAAATCAATACCTTTTAAAAGATTTTCATTATATGGTTTACCATTTTCGGTAAATGCAGGATCAAGAGAATTATTTAATGGCGACAATTCTGAAGAAGCAAGAACCCTTAAATTGGTTATGCCGATTGACTTCATTTCATCAAGCTCTCGAACCAATCTTTCACGATTTCCATAGCTTGCGGTCGCGCCAAGATATGCACCGTACCAAATATTTGCGCCTACATAAGTATAACGCTCTCCATTAAGATAAAAATTTTGTCCATTTACTGTAACAAAAGATTTCGAAGCATCTTTTTTAGAAACAGGCTTGGTTTCAATAGTAGAGCATGCTGAAAGCCCTACCGCACCCATAAGACCTAATGCACTTGCTTTCGATAAAATATCACGCCTTGAAATTTCACTCATAATTTACTCCCAATTATTTTCATTTATATTTATGAAAATAATATAGGAATTAAAAAAAAATGAAATACTTATTCGAATAAATATTTTGAAAATATTTAAGTTTAAGCAGTAAGTGCGATATCATTATCCAGCGCAAAGCATTCTTCTATGACTTCAGACAATGATTCAATAGTGAATGGTTTAGTGCAGTGTAAATCCGCACCGACATCCTTACCTTGCTTAACATATTCATTGCTTGAATTTGCTGTAAGCATAATAATTGGTGTGCGCGCTAATTGATTAAGTTTTTCAAGCTCACGGATTTCTTTGGTTGCAGTTAATCCATCCATAATAGGCATTTGCATATCCATGAATATAACATCATATTTCTCGGCTTTGAAATACTCTAAACCTTCTTTTCCATCATTTGCATAGGTAATTTCAAATCCAAAACTTTCTGTCATTAAAGTAAACACTTTTTGGTTCATAAGATTGTCTTCAACCAATAATACTTTTATAGTATCTTCATAAAAATTATCATTATCAAGATTTTCTTCATGCTTTACTTCATAATGATGATTTACAATATGACTATTAGATTTACTCAATTCGACCTCTTTAAGAGGAATTGTAACAGTAAATTTAGTACCGATACCTTCTTGAGAACAAACTTCAATATTGCCTTCCATTAAATCAATTATTGATTTGCAGATTGAAAGTCCAAGCCCTGTACCACCAAATTTTCTGGTAATAGAATCATCGGCTTGTTTAAATCTTTGGAATAAATTGCTTATTGCTTCATCATTCATTCCAATGCCAGTATCACGAACTATAATTTCAACCTTATCAGGATAAAACTTCGTGTTTAGGTCAATTTGACCTTTTTCAGTAAATTTCACAGCATTAGATGAAAGATTTCCAATAACTTGGCGAATTCTTACAGCATCGCCTATGAATGCTTTGCCTTTAATTTCGTCTGTATTAATATTGAATCTGACACCTTTTTCATCGGCACGGATTTTTAACAAATTAGCCGCAGATTTAATAGCGTCTTCAAGGCTGAATGTAATATTCTCAATTTTCATCTCACCGGCTTCGGCTTTTGAATAATCAAGAATATCATTCAATAAAGTATTAAGCGTTTCACCCGAAGTCTGAATAAGCTTAATCATTTCCGATTGCTTGTCATTTAAATCTGTTTTGCAAAGTGCACCCGCGATACCAATCACGCCATTTAATGGCGTTCTGATTTCATGGCTCATATTTGCAAGGAATGCCGATTTTGCAAGATTTGCTGCTTGGGCGACTTCTTTTAATTCTTTAATAACGGTAATATCTGTGAATGTAACTACTACTTTAGTTGGCTTTGGATTATTTTTATGGAAAAGCGGAGTTGCAGACACTTGAAGCCAAGACCTTGTTCCATCAGGTTTATTTACACCCATAATAGAGTTTGAAACAGTTTTCCCTGTCCTAATCGCACGCATTGATGGATGTTCTGATCCTTCAAGATGATTTCCATCTATATCAATTGCCGACCATCTTGGATCAAAAGAAGATGCGCCTGTCAATTGCTCATAAGTTAGGCCAAGAATACGACATGCACTTTCATTAGCTTTAATAATTGCGCCTTCGCCATTTTGAATAACAAGGCCGTCATTCATAGACTTAATAGCAACGTCAGACGAAATCAGGCGAGTATTAAGCTCTGCTAATTGATTGTGACTTAAGGTGACACTTTGTGCTTGTCTAAATAATTTAATTGTTTCAACAACTTGCTGCGCCATAGTTTGCAAATGCATAATCTGAGTTAGAGATAGATATTTAGGCTCTGTATCTATCACACATAAAGTGCCAATTCTAATGCCATCTTCCATAATTAATGGCGCACCATAATATGAACGTATATGAAGTGGGCCCGTTACAAGTGGGTTGTTTTTAAATCTTTCATCTTCAAGTGCATTAGGTACTTCTAAAACTTCGTCTTTAAGAATTGCATAGGCACAAAATGCATGCTCTCTATCAGTTTCACAAGCATCAAGGCCAATTTTTGCAAAAAACCATTGTCTATAAGTATCCACCAATGACACAAGTGAAATTTTCATATCAAAGATTTCACTTGCAAGTTTAACAATATTATCAAAACTGGGAACAGGTGGCGCATCAAGAATATTCAACTCTTTTAAATAGTGAATTCTTAATTCTTCATTTACTGGATTTGGAGCGCCCATTTTATACCCTAACTTTTACTCAATTATAAGTTTAGGCAAAATAAATTAAAAAATGCTTATAATATGTGTAATTAGATTTGAACAAGATTTATACAATTTTTATGATTTATCATATATATGTGCATTTACTGAATTATTAGGGTTTATTGGTTTTTATAATGGTTTATTAAGAGCCGAAATTCTATTCATACAATTGGAGAGTAAAATGGCTGAAAGCTTTGATGTAGTAATAATTGGTGGTGGTCCTGGTGGCTATAATTGCGCAATTCGTGCGGGGCAACTTGGTTTAAAAACTGCTATTATTGAAAAGCGTGGCACTTTGGGCGGAACATGCCTTAATGTTGGCTGCATCCCTTCAAAAGCTCTATTACACTCTTCAGAAGCTTATGAAAATGCGGCAAGAGAATATGCAAGCTTTGGCGTAGAGGTTTCAGGCGTTAAAATTAATATTCCTAAAATGATGGCTTCAAAAGACGAAGCGGTTGAAGGCCTTACCAAAGGTATCGAATTCTTGATGAAAAAGAATAAAGTTACTTATTATAAAGGCGAAGGCTCTTTTATAACAAAGAATAAAATCGCTATCAAAGCCGAAGATGGTTCTATAAGTGAAATTGAAACCAAAAATGCGGTTATTGCTACTGGCTCTGAAGTTACTCCACTTGGTGATATTATTATTGATGAAGAGAAAATTATTTCTTCAACTGGCGCTTTAAAACTTGCAAGCGTACCTAAATCAATGGTGGTTATTGGCGCAGGTGTTATTGGTCTTGAGCTTGGTTCGGTCTGGAGAAGACTTGGCGCTGAAGTAACAGTTATTGAATATCTTGATAGAATTACCCCAGGTATTGATGGCGAAATTGCTAAAGCACTTCAAAAAACCCTTACTAAACAAGGCATGAAGTTTGAACTTGGTCAAAAGGTTACTTCTGCGATTGCCGATAAAAAAGGTGTGACACTTACCTATGAGCCGGCAAAAGGTGGTGACACAATTACTCTTAATGTTGATGTAGTTTTAGTGGCGGTTGGTCGTCGTCCATTCACTAATAATCTTGGCCTTGAAGCAATTGGCGTTGAAAAAGATGCGCGCGGCTTTATCCATAATCATCACTGGAAAACCAATATTGATGGCGTTTATGTTATTGGCGATGTAACAACTGGCCCTATGCTTGCGCACAAAGCCGAAGAAGAAGGCATGGCAGTTGCTGAAATAATCGCTGGTCGCCCTGGGCATGTTGATTTTAATAATATCCCTGGCGTTATCTATACTAAGCCAGAAGTAGCAGGCGTAGGCAAAACCGAAGAAGAATTAAAAGCTTTAGGTATTGAATATAAAGTTGGCAAATTCCCATTCATTGCCAATTCAAGATCAAGAGCAAATCATGACACTGATGGCATGATGAAAATCCTTGAAGACAAAAATACTCATAAAATTCTTGGTGTTCACATGATGGGCACTGGGGTTGGTGAAATGATTGGTGAAGCCGGTCTTGCGATTGCATTTGGTGCATCGGCAGAAGATATTGCAAGAACTTGTCACGCGCACCCAACCGTATCCGAAGCTTTAAAAGAAGCGGCAAAAGCGGTTGATGGCTGGGTTATGCAAATGTAGTCTTTGACTAAAATTAAATCTTAAAAGGCGCAGTAAAATGCGCCTTTTTATTTGCTTATTAGAAACTCAATCTGTTCAGGGTGATCGAGCCAAATTTGCGGCCCATGCGCCTTAAAAGTTTTTCCCGATTTTGTAGTTCGTGCGCCTTGGGAGTTTGTGACTTTGCCGCGTATTCTTATATTATGGCCTTTAAGTGCAAGAATTTCTGAAACGCCCGCCGGCCAAAAAACCCATGCTTTATCAGGTATAAGTGCGCAAACATCGGTTTCTTGATTATTACCAAAACAAATTTTTACTAGCTTAGGATATTGATAGGTTTCGATAATTTTACCTTCTATAAGCTGAAACCTATTATCCGCGCCAATAAGTGCATTTGGCGTTGCAAAGCGCACCATATATTTTGGATTATCCCAAATTCCGCGTTTTTCGCGCCTTGCCTCACGCTCGGCTGCCCAAAAATCCTCTATGCGCGTTCGATTATCGCTATAGGTATGCACACGCGCATATCCAAGCCTAAGCATAGTAATATTCACCCATAAATCTTCATTCAAAAGCCCATTATCAATAAAAACTTGGGCAAGCGCCCTTCCCTGTCTATCGCGCCTTAGACCGCCATATTTAAGGATTACATTTTTATTAAGCACAAGACTTGAAAGCGCGGCGCGTGCTTTAATGCCATCATTATCGCTTGGCAAAATCCAAGGTGCATCAATTTGTGCAAGTCTTACCATAAGACCATTTTCAAGAATTATACTATCGCCATCAATAACACGCACCACTTTGCCTTTTTCACCAGTTTGAAAAAATGGGGAGAGCGCCAAGAGAGGCAGCACCAATAATGGCAGCAAAAGAATCGTAAAAATGAAAAAGCGAATTTTGCGCATAATTTATCTTAATAAATTTTTCGCATTTGTCATTAAAAACAAATTTATGTAATTAAACTTGCAAAATAAATCTTGAGTTCGTATCAAAGCACAAGCTTATAGCAAAACGGTTCCTTAGCTCATCAGGATAGAGCATTCGTTTCCTAAACGAAGGGTAGTGGGTTCGAGTCCCTCAGGAACCGCCATTACTCATTGGCAAATTTGATGCAATGAATTTATAAAATTCTAGAACCCACTACTGGTTTTGTTTGCAAAATCGCTGAACGCGATTTTGGCGTGGTTCGAGTTCCTCAGGAACCGCCATCTTTAATTGGCGTTCAGAAAAAGTCGCGAGCAAAGCACTTGCTTTTTCATTGGCAGCACGCAGCCTTATTTAAATCTCACAATCTGTGCATTTAAAAATAAGCTACAACTTACTTAAATTTAAAATCTTGTATTGAATGATAGTGTAAACCCTTGATTGGCAACTTTGAATTCATTCACATCGGATGTTGAGTAATTCTTTGTTTCTTCATAGCTAATATTAATACTCATGCGCTCATTAATGTCGTATCTAAGACTAATATCCGCTGATTTATTTCTATCATTTCTGTCTGTGCCAAGAAAATCTGCAAAATAACTATCATAGCTTTTGCGTGATAAGGCATAATTAACGCCAATATAAAGCGGTAGTTTTGCCGAAATCTTTTTCATAATGCCAATTTCACCACCATAATCCGCATGATTATAGTCACTTGGATTTGCTGTGGCTCTTACTATATGTGCCGAAGGATAAATATAAAATCCTTTAATAACCATAGGATAACCAATAGTCATTGAAGTTCTGTATTGTTTTAATTGACGTTTATCAAAGCCTCTATCAAAGACAATTGATGGTTGATGACTAAGAGTAAAATCCAAACCTTTATGTTTTAAACTTACGCCAATTGCACCACTAAGTGCACTATAATCAAGATCGGCATTTGTACTATAACGAACGCCACTTGCGCTTAAATCAGCAAAAACATTAAATTTATTTGCAATTGTAGTTGAAACTCGAACCCCCAATAATCCATTACCAATTTTATCATATGTTGGATCGGTCGGTGATAAAGCGGCATTATCAGTATCATTAGAACCTAATTGAGCAAAAAATGTCAAAAGCTTAGTTCGACGCATTAATAATACGTCACTATTGCCTGTAAGAAGCGCGTTTTGAGTATCTGCTTCATTTAATAATAAGCTTTGGGCATTAAAGCGATTATCAATATTATTTGGCACGTTTTGCGCATTGGCGCCCGTTGCATATAATAATAAAACTCCAAAAACTATTTTATTTAACCTATTGAACACCGCTTGATCCTCCGCTATTTCCGACTATATTTGGCGCAGTAATGCGACCATTTTTGGCATTGATTTCCACTGCGGTCCAAGTATTACCTGGACGACCTCTTGGAACTTTGCCACGATAAATTACACGCCCACCAGTAATTGTTGTCCCATTACCCTGAGCAGTTGCCACACCACCACGCACTATATAAATCTCGGCATTAGACATATCCGATAAATTCGTGCTTGTGGTCGATTGATTGCCATAATTAAATGCAGATATTCGGTAAACGCCGCCCCGTACTAATTGTGAGGTTAAGATTACTTCGCTTCCATTTGAACAAATGCAATCCTTAATAAGCTCGGCAAATGGGAATTGGGTTTGGCTTCCACGCGCCGCATAATAAATATGAAACCTATCGCTAGAGCCTTCACCAGATGGCCCAGTCATATGAAGATCTATATCATAGGCATCAGCACCCCATGTAAGCACCACATTAAATGGTTGTGCCAAGAGTGCATTTAATCCGCCCACACCATTATTTACAAGCTCATTAAGATTGCGGCTTTGGTCGTCCAAAAGATTACCAACCAAAATACCACCGCTTTCTAGTCCGCGCCTTCCATTAGTGTCATTTTGTAATTGGAATGGTCCCCGTAATGTAGCCGCCGCAATATCGCTATTTCTTGGCGCAGGAGCAAATGCCCAAGGATTATTGATATCATTGGCGCCAAGCCCCCGCATAGCAGGATCATCAAGACCAAGATTACCTGCAACAAATGGTCCACCCGCAAGTGAGAAGCCATAAGTGGCAAGTGATAATCCCTGTGTTACAAGTGAAAAGCCATTCGTAGCGGAAGACACGCCGCCAACACCCGCATAAGAAAATCCGACACTTCCAGCGGCTGAATTTAAACGCATAACATTGGTTAAAGATATTCCCGCCGCCGATAATGAATAGCCCGCCGCACTTAAAGAAGTTCCCGCACTTGATGGTGTGGTGCTACGAATTGTACCCGTTGGGCTTCCACCATTTATATTATAGCCTTGATAAATCGACGCCAATCGCGCTTGTTGAAACACGCCGCCACCCGTAACTTGTCGGGTTGCCGCTATTGCAGTATTCACCGCATTGGTAGCAAGGTTTCTTGCATTACCTTGGACTGCACGCGCTGCGGCTGCGTCGGCTGCCGCTTGGCGGGCGGCCTCAACACTTACAAGTGCGCCATCGACTGCACTATAAGGCGTAACCTCTACATGACCGCCAGTAGTAGCATCAGTAATCGAAGTATCAACGGCAGTTAGATTATCGTCCCCATTAGTATTCGGAACTTGCGCCGTTGTTATTATCTGCCCAGTTTGTGAATTAGGATCTACTTGCCGCGCCTGAGTTTGGGCCGCAGTATGATTTCTATCAATCTGTGCCTGTGATGGCCCATTATATGTCGGATACGGAACACTGTCTGTTGGCTGACGTGGCAGATCTATTGCGGCACCGCCGCTTCCTGTATTAGTGCCTCCTCCACCAGATGCATTTTCTCCGCCACCATTATTAGCATAAACTCTTGTCACTGCATCAGCAGCATTATTAATTGCTGAATTTGCCGCATTTACTATTTGCTGTGAAGTTGAAGGTGGTGGGGGAACTATTGTATTAATACCATTTTGAATTGCCTGATTTACTGAATTTGCAATTCTTTGTGAAGGCGTTGGTGTTGGCGGCACTACTCGGTTTACTGCACTAGTAATTGTTTGATTAATAGTATTTGCAATTTGAGTTTGTAATGGCGAAGAAGGGGTTGATGCTGCAGATGTATTCGAATGTGACGCAGAATTAACCACCATTGCAAGCGCGATATTATACAGCGATGTGTAAGCTGAAGTATTGCTTGGTGATTGCGCTGCCGCATTAGCAAGTGAAACCGCAGTTGCGATTTGCGCCAAAGTTGGCCTTGCTGTTTGATATGCTTGATTGGCACTTTCTCTTGCTTGGTTTGCCGCAATTCCAACAACTTGTGATGCTGTATTAGCAGTATTACTTGCATTTGTTGTTGTAGTGGCTATTTCTTGACGCACTTGCCCCGCAGCAATACCTGCAACTTGGGCGGCTGTATTAGCTGCGCGGCTTGCATTATTTATATATCCAGTTGCGACATTTGTAACCGCTTGCTGAACCATTGGTGCAGCAGCATTAGCTTGATTTATAGCTGAAACAGTCTGATTTCTAGCATTTGCAACCGCCGTTTGTGTGTCAATTACTGTTTGATTCAGAGCCCCGCCAATTGCTTGTGCTCTGGCGATATTTGCGTCCGAAATATAACTTGATGCTGCGGTTTGAATAATTTGATCTATAACCGCTCTATAGGCGGTAGATGCGGGACCATTTGCAGCAGTATTAATTGCTCTATTTGATATGCTCAAGGCATTTGCAACATCAGACGCTGTTGGTCCATTATTCTGCGTTGCTGCAACAGTTCCAGGCGGAACTATTGCATTTAATCCATATGTAATGCCCGAATTAACGGCAGTAGAAATTTGCGAAGAAATGCTTGGTAATTGATTTGACCTAGAATTTACAGGAACTTGCGGCGTTACTGGGTAAGAATATCTTCCACCTACTAAACCTCCACTATGAGCTGGGGTTCCACCTGTTTGTGGAGTCTGTGAAGGTGCTTGTCCTTGACCACCACTAATAGGGCTTCCGCCCTGTCCAGAAGGTGCTCTCGCAACAGGAGGTGTAGTATTATTAGTATTCACCGTAATTGGCGCAGCATAAGCCGCACTTATGGCAATTTGCGAAACTGCTAAACCAACAAAAAATCTTAGTTTTGAATTTGCGCGAATTAGATGATTTAAGCTCAACCTATTGAACACCGCTTGATCCTCCGCTATTTCCGACTATATTTGGCGCAGTAATGCGACCATTTTTGGCATTGATTTCCACTGCGGTCCAAGTATTACCTGGACGACCTCTTGGAACTTTGCCACGATAAATTACACGCCCACCAGTAATTGTTGTCCCATTACCCTGAGCAGTTGCCACACCACCACGCACTATATAAATCTCGGCATTAGACATATCCGATAAATTCGTGCTTGTGGTCGATTGATTGCCATAATTAAATGCAGATATTCGGTAAACGCCGCCCCGTACTAATTGTGAGGTTAAGATTACTTCGCTTCCATTTGAACAAATGCAATCCTTAATAAGCTCGGCAAATGGGAATTGGGTTTGGCTTCCACGCGCCGCATAATAAATATGAAACCTATCGCTAGAGCCTTCACCAGATGGCCCAGTCATATGAAGATCTATATCATAGGCATCAGCACCCCATGTAAGCACCACATTAAATGGTTGTGCCAAGAGTGCATTTAATCCGCCCACACCATTATTTACAAGCTCATTAAGATTGCGGCTTTGGTCGTCCAAAAGATTACCAACCAAAATACCACCGCTTTCTAGTCCGCGCCTTCCATTAGTGTCATTTTGTAATTGGAATGGTCCCCGTAATGTAGCCGCCGCAATATCGCTATTTCTTGGCGCAGGAGCAAATGCCCAAGGATTATTGATATCATTGGCGCCAAGCCCCCGCATAGCAGGATCATCAAGACCAAGATTACCTGCAACAAATGGTCCACCCGCAAGTGAGAAGCCATAAGTGGCAAGTGATAATCCCTGTGTTACAAGTGAAAAGCCATTCGTAGCGGAAGACACGCCGCCAACACCCGCATAAGAAAATCCGACACTTCCAGCGGCTGAATTTAAACGCATAACATTGGTTAAAGATATTCCCGCCGCCGATAATGAATAGCCCGCCGCACTTAAAGAAGTTCCCGCACTTGATGGTGTGGTGCTACGAATTGTACCCGTTGGGCTTCCACCATTTATATTATAGCCTTGATAAATCGACGCCAATCGCGCTTGTTGAAACACGCCGCCACCCGTAACTTGTCGGGTTGCCGCTATTGCAGTATTCACCGCATTGGTAGCAAGGTTTCTTGCATTACCTTGGACTGCACGCGCTGCGGCTGCGTCGGCTGCCGCTTGGCGGGCGGCCTCAACACTTACAAGTGCGCCATCGACTGCACTATAAGGCGTAACCTCTACATGACCGCCAGTAGTAGCATCAGTAATCGAAGTATCAACGGCAGTTAGATTATCGTCCCCATTAGTATTCGGAACTTGCGCCGTTGTTATTATCTGCCCAGTTTGTGAATTAGGATCTACTTGCCGCGCCTGAGTTTGGGCCGCAGTATGATTTCTATCAATCTGTGCCTGTGATGGCCCATTATATGTCGGATACGGAACACTGTCTGTTGGCTGACGTGGCATTACAACTGGCGCAGGTATAGGTGCATTGGGTGTATTGTTAGAACCGTTATTAGGGGCGTTATTTGCCTGAGTGTTGTTAGAATTATTATTAGATCGATTAGAGTTTGGATTATTTGAGTTATTATTTGTGTTTGGACGATTATTAGACTGATTTGGCCCAGGGAGTTCTGTTAGAGTATGCCTTATGGGTTCATTATTAACGGGATTTCTCGGTTGTAATTGATTGACTGTTGGTAATAGTACAATATTATCACCATAATAGGCGCGCTCTCCTGCTGCTGCTGCTGCTTCAAGGCTGACAGATCTTATTTCAAGTCTTCGACTTGCTGCATCACTTGAATTTATTGCAACTTCTAAACGCTCCCTTGTATTTGGTGAAATTGGATCGGCGCCACCTGAACTAAGAATATTTCCATAAGCAGAACGCATTTCGCTAAATAAATTACTAGCAGCAGTAACGGTCGATCTGGTTGCGCCACGTGCGCCACTAGAAGTGTCATCTCGAGATTGAATATATCTATGCGCATCAGTGTCATTTGCAAATGCACGCCCACGATAGCTTTCAGAAATCGCAAGTGTATTTTGTGCATCTACCAATTGTCTCCTAGAAGAAGCTAATATTTCTAATGCTTGGTCACGAAAGTGCGAATTACCGGTTTCTTGCGCTGCGGCTAATAATACTTGTGAGGTTGTTACATTTTGTTGAAAAACAT
This sequence comes from uncultured Caulobacteraceae bacterium, assembly GCA_964443435.1. Classification (GTDB taxonomy): domain Bacteria; phylum Pseudomonadota; class Alphaproteobacteria; order Caulobacterales; family Aquidulcibacteraceae; genus Pseudaquidulcibacter. Next base: position 25,751 of record CAYUCW010000024.1, read on the forward strand.
TAATAAGCTGTCTTATTTCCTGTGTTTGTGCGTCTTCTACTCTGCTAATCGGCCTCGAAGGCGCATTAGCCGGAGGATTCGACGGTAATGGTTGAAATAATATTCCATTATGTGTTCCTGTGTTAGACATTATAGGAACTCTTGTTTGTGAACTTGCGTAAATATTTCCTTGTGCGCCTAATTGATTTGAAAGATCTGTATATAGCTGAGTACGCGTGAAATTCCGGTCATTTCTTGTCCCTAGTAAATCATCTAATATTTCGTTAGTTAATGCATCTGGTGCAGCACGTACTGCTACAGAAATTATTTGAGCACCTGCATAATCACCACCATTTAAATAAAATCTCGGGCTGAAGATCTGATCGACTGATGCTGGCGAGGCGGGTCCAATGTTACTCGTAGTTCGGTTAGGAACAGTTGGTCCAATATTTCCGCTTGTTTGATTAGATGAGCGCGCGCCACCACCAGAATTTGTCCCACCACCACCTGATTGGGCAAATGAATTGCTAGTAAACGCAAGAATTCCCATCAATGAAAGTGAATAAATCCAAAGCGATTTTTTATTACATTGATTTCCCATTATTTTGCACCAACATTTTGCAAATTAAGCAAGGTGAAATTTTTTAACTTTGGCTGATTTGATTTATCAAAATCTGCGGCAATAATTATATGCGGATATAAAGGTGTGCCAAAAAGAACCGCGCCACCATTATCATTATTAAATCCTGTAACCGGTGAAAAGCTTGCGCGAACTTCACGTGGCAAAGTATCAATTACCGCACCATCCGCACCAAATTTTGCACATTCACCATTTAAAATCATATTCTGTGTGGCTTCAACAATACCTGCTTTAGCAGGGTTTAATGCCCAATCTGCAAGACCCTTAATCCATTTATCGGTAGTGGCGAAAAGCGTATCATTTTGAGCAGGATTTCTTGTATTTGCTTGTAAGGAACCAATGTAAGAATTTGCCAATGCCAAAAGATAAGGGCCGCTTTTCGCCGACCAATCATCAACCACAGAATTTGTGGCGATAATCTCAGATATACTTAGTTTATCATTTTCTTTGACCCAATTAATATCAAGCCAAATTTGCGCCAGTGGATTATAAAGTTTGGTTTGAAATGGTTTATCGCCTGTTTTTACTATTGCACCGGCCATAAACCATGCGGTTTGATATTGTCGTTTATTATTAAATTCACCAAGAATATTTAAAAGATTTTGTTTAAATGGTTCGGGTAAATTTTCATAAGTGCCTTTCGGGTTATAAGTCATTTGCAAGCGAAAAACTTCAGTTGCATTAATTGCTTCGACCGTTTCGGTATTTCTTACACTTGCGGCTTCTTGAGCGGCTTTTGCAAGATCACTTCCTTTAAAGCCATTTGATATCGCAGGATTTGATATTAAAATTGCGGCAATTGATATAATAGTAAAAACTGATTTTCTCATTTTACTGGCTCCACTGCGGCGATAAACACGGCACTATCACGATTTACAGTTGTTATTTTGAACGAAGAGCCTTCAGGCCCAATATAGAAAATTCCAAGCAAAGGATCTTGACTTAGATTGCCCGCTGAAAATGCTGATTTCATTGCACTATCATTTGTTAAATTAGAGGCGAAATCAGTTCTTGCTTTAAGCCAAACAGTTGCATCATCGCTTGAATCCGTGAATGGAAGTGGATCTATTAGTGCGGCAATTGTATCAATATCATTCTTATTGATTGCATTTTGAAATTTCTGTACAGTAAGCAAATTCAAAACACCAGCCTCTCCACGCGACTTATGACGCAATTCTAAAATAGTTGGATTTGTTAAATATGAAGCCCGAACTCTTTCAATATAAGGCGGCAATGGCGCCGATGTATTTACGCCAATAGGCTCAAGTAAGCCCCAATATTTTAACCTATTTTGTGATTTTATAATTGGTATGAGATTTGCCGAGATCTTCTGTGACCATTCCGGTTCAATTGTCGCAAGTAACCGTGCAGCATCATAAGAAAATTTTTGAACTTTGTCGCCAGATATTGGAATAATAAATGCTTCACCAGTCTTAGCTTTTTTATTGCCAAGAATGATAAGTCCAGATGTAATAGATAAGCTTATAAATTCCGACGAAATTGTTTTTACAAATTGGCTATCAGATTTTGAAATAAACTTATTGCCAAGAATTTCAATGGCTTCATTTGCCTTAAGATTGACTAATTCATTTCCAGTGGTTTTTAAAGTAATGATGTTTATTGCTTCAGCGGCTTGTTTAGCTTTTATTTCTTTTGCAGGCAAAGTATTCGGAACAGAAATCATAACGCCAATAGAAGCAATGGCGATAATTATTCTCGAACAGGAATTTTTGAGAAATCCATAAAAATTATGATTATTTTTCATTTTGTTTATAACTAACCCCCAAAAGTTTTTGCGATGCCCCATGCAAAGCTCTGATATCTAGTCTGAATATTATCCGTTATTTTTGTGTATTTAAATTTTGATATTTCAAACCATAAACAATAATTTTCGAAAAAAAATCCACCAAATGGGGGAAGCAAATGGTGGAGGCAAATGGGGGAGCCTTAATTTCATTTGACGAGTTGTTAGTTATTGTTGCATTATAGTCTTGCAATGCAGAACACCGGAAAATTAGATAGTTTTAATCCAAAAATTGATGCCTCAATAACTTTGGCACTTAATGATGCCTTGAAAATTTCAATTATTACGGTTTGGGTAACCTGGGTTTATTTTGGGCTTGCCGTTGGTATAACTTATTTATTTTTCGTGCCTATTGTACCTAAGTTTTCACTAACGATCTGGGCAATTACGACAATAGTATTTCAAATTGTATGGCTTTTTATAAATATCGCTTTTACAATTATGAAGCCAAATTCAGAAGAACAACAAAAAAATTGGGAACCTTTAGCCAATATAATAACTTATGTTAGCAATATAATTGTTATTGCAACTATTTGGTTATTTTTACCATATGCTAATGAAGGACTACGCCTAATTATGATTATATTTTATATGGCGATGGCACCAACACAAATCTTAGCAAGGCCCAATAATAATTTTGGTAAAATGTTTGGCATTATTGGAATAATTGGATCTTTGGTAATATTTCTAATTCAAAGACCTGAACCATATTCAATATATTTAACTTTGTTTATTCTTACATTCGGTGTAATTTTAGTATTATTTGCCAACTCAACACATCGATTAATCGCCCAAGTAGTTTCAACAAGACTAGAAATTGAAGAATCCAAAAAGAAGCTTGAAGAAGCTTTATCTTTTGTTGCAGCTGAGCGTGATGCAAAAACCCAATTTATCGCTGCGGCATCACACGATCTTGGACAACCATTACAAGCCGCAAGCCTATTTTTTGATCAAGTATTACGTGCCCCAAGCGAAAGCCAACGCGAAACTGCGGCTAATGGCGTAAAAATGGCATTTGCATCAGCAGATCAATTATTAAGCCATATGCTAAATCATTTACGCCTTGAAGCGGACGCGGTAAAGCCTCATTTTTCTCAAGTTTCGCTTGGCCCATTTTTAAATAATATAGTTACTCAATACACACCTTCGGCAATATCAAATGGTATTGAGATTAAATGCGTCAAAACCAAATTAAAGCTAAAGACAGATAGGGTTCTTCTTGAACGCGCCTTAGGCAATTTAATCAATAATTCAATAAGGCATAGCGGCGGAAAAAGATTATTAATCGGAATTTATCGTGGAAATACTGGCTATATAAGAATTATGATAATTGATGACGGAATTGGCATAGGGAATAATGAATTGAAAAATATTTTTGAAGATTATTATCGTGGTAATAAATCAAGCAAGATATCTTCAGGGGGGTTTGGCCTTGGGCTTTCTACGGTTAAAAGAATTTCATTATTACTTAATGGCAAATCAGGCATTGATACACGTTGGAAAAAAGGTGCCGCATTTTATATAGAATTCCCCATTAATGAATTCGTTTTTAATCAGACCAAGGAGAGCATTTCATGAAAACCTGTTTGATTTGTGATGATCATGCACTTGTCCAAGAAGCATTGGGCGGAAGTATTGCAATGAATTGGCCTGATGCAAAAATAGAATTTGCATCGGATTTTCCGCAAGCATGGGAAAAAGCCAAAGCGCTTCCCGATTTAATTATTTGCGATTTAATTATGCTAGGTGCCCCACCATTAGCTGGAATTGATGGCATTATTGAAGCCTCCCCCCATTCTAAGCTTCTTGTAGTAACTGGCACGGAAGATGATGCTTTATTGCTTGATTTACTTGATAAGGGTGTTTCTGGCTTTACGCCTAAATCGGCAAGCACCGCACTTATTGATGCCGCTATAAGGCTTATTTTGGCAGGTGGTCGATATTTGCCGCCTCGCCTTGCTGATATTGCCTCTGCAAAAATTGAAAATGGAAGCGTAAGACCTGTCCGCGATAGTGTTGCACAGATTTCAGAGCGCCTTTCAATAAGGCAGATGGATGTATTGAAACTTGTCGCCAGTGGGAAGTCAAATAAGGAAATTGCGCGTGAACTTAATCTTGCGCCATCAACCGTTAAAACGCATTTAGGCTATGTAATGGCGGCATTAAATGCTTCTAACCGGACTGATGCGTCAATCAAAGCCCGCATGCTTAATCTATTTTAGAAGTTTTTTGTTTATATTTACTTTTTTTATCTAAACCAATCCCATAATAAGGCATATTGCGCCAATAATTAGGCATAAATAAGTTCCAATCATGCCTATAAATTTAAATATTACCAAATTTTTTAGC
>CAYUCW010000025.1:0-1426 GCA_964443435.1 uncultured Caulobacteraceae bacterium
TTAGTACTTATGTGGCGGATTTTATAAAATAGAATTTATTACTTGACTTTTTCGGTAATACATCTGAAAACAAAGCATGAACAAAGATTTTTTAAAACTTGATACTAAATTCGCCGATTTATATGAAAAATTTGGCCCATGCCCTATCCCTTCAGAGCGTGGTTATTCCGCTTATGAATCGCTTTTTCGCGCCATTGTTTATCAACAATTATCGGGCAAAGCGGCGGGCACGATTTTGGGGCGCGTTTTAAAACTTTTTGATCTGGAAATTCTTGGCGATATAGTTCCCTTCCCTTCACCGCAAAGCGTTTTAATTATGGAAGAAGATGCCATGCGCGGCGCAGGGCTTTCTTGGAATAAAATAAAGGCTATCAAAGATTTATCGCAAAAGAAAATAGATGGTATTGTCCCCGATAATCACGAAATCACCCATTTATCTAATGATGAAATTGTTGAACGTTTGGTTTCGGTGCGCGGCATTGGGCGTTGGACCGTTGAAATGTATCTTATATTCACGCTCGGTCGCGAAGATATTTGGCCAATTGATGATTTAGGGGTTCGTAAAGGCTTTGCCCATATTTATGGACTTGACCCAATGCCAACACCAAAAGAAATAGCAAAAATGGCAGATCATTTAAAGCCATTTCGTTCGTATGCCGCATGGTATTCTTGGCGCGTTTGTGATGAATTAAAACCTGTTAAAGCGCGAAAATCTGCACCTTTAACCGATAAAGAAAAAGAGGCAAAAAATGAATAATCTTATTATTGGACTTATAATATTTTTAGGGGTTCATTTATCTTTGCGTGCCGTAAATTTAAGAGCGGCAATCGAAGCAAAAATAGGCAAAATGGGATTTAAAGGCGTTTTTTCAGCTATCGCCATAACAGGCCTTATACTTATTATTATGGGTTATGGGCAATATAGACCAGAGGCCGAAATAGTTTATGATTTAGGGCATGCCGGTAAAGGCATTGCTTATATTCTCACTTTTATTTCAATCGTTCTAATGCTTTCATCATTTTTAGGTGGCTTTATCAAAGCCAAAATAGTGCATCCACAACTTGCGGCGGTTAAGCTGTGGGCTTTTGGGCATTTACTTGCGAATGGCGATAGCGCAAGCATTATTCTTTTCGGCTCTTTCCTTGCATGGGCGGTCTTAAGCCGCATTAAAATGGGCAAAGCTGTCCGTGAAAATGTGAAATGGGGACGCGGTGATGAAGGCGCGATTGCGTTTGGCATACTTATTTGGTGCACAATTGCATTTATGCTTCACCCCGTTTTATTTGGCGTGAAGGTATTTGGTTGAGAATAGAAGTTACCCGCAAGAAAGGCGTTTTATATTATTTTTTTCATCAAGATATATATTCAATCTTTTTTCGGAATAATCCATTGTCATTATTGCGCCAGGTTCAAGTACCCTTATAA
>CAYUCW010000025.1:1526-10202 GCA_964443435.1 uncultured Caulobacteraceae bacterium
CTTTTTTCGGAATAATCCATTGTCATTATTGCGCCAGGTTCAAGTACCCTTATAACTTGCGCAAAGCGCATGGTTTCAAGGACGCTTTTTGGCTTACCGATTAAATATTGCAATTCTTCGGCGCGGCATTCGGATTTAACAATTGGCGTTTCAGGGGCTTTAGGCATTGTATTACACCCGATATTATAGATATTTGCAAAAATCGCCATTGAGATAATAGTTTTCCTAAGCATTAAAAACAACCAATTCCGGTAACAATATTTTTTTCAAGATTGAATGAGACCCTTGTGTCATCTCTTGGTGGAAGCTCTATGCCCTCACCTATAAAAATATATCTATCTTTTATATTCTGGCTTTGTACAAATTCTTTGGTTTTCCCCATAAATCCCGAATAATTATAAGAAGGGCAAGGCGGAGGAACAGATCTAAGTTTTTTTGGTATCAAGCTTTCACAGCCGCTAAGCGTGAAAAGCAAACCACAGAAAAATAAAAAGCGTATATACATGTGACCTCTACATAATAATCTTGTCTATAAACTATTAATCCAATAATGGAAATCTATGTCTTATAAATCAATGCGTGAATTCTTATCATTTCTTGAAGCCGAACAAAAACTTGTTCGCGTCCAAGAGCCTATATCAACCGTTCTTGAAATGACAGAGATTGGAACAAGGCTTTTGGCCGAAAAAGGCCCTGCTGCGCTTTTTGAAAATGCGATAAAGGTCGATGGTACAAAATCATCCATGCCCGTTCTTACCAATCTTTTTGGCACAGTAGAGCGAGTTGCAATGGGCGTAACTATGGACGGCAAAGATAGACGCACGGCGCAAGATTTACGCGAAGTGGGCGAATTATTGGCATTCCTCAGAGAGCCAACACCACCTGCAAACTTAAAAGAAGCATTTTCATTATTGCCGCTTGCAAAAACTGTTATGTCTATGCGCCCAAATCGTATGTCGGGCAAAGGTTTTGGCAAAGCGCCATGCCAAGAATTAGTATTTGAAGGCGACGCAATTGATCTTAATATGTTGCCAATTCAGACTTGCTGGCCAAATGAGCCGGCACCACTTATAACTTGGCCACTTGTAGTAACCAAAGGCCCATCAAGCGCGAAAGTTGATAATTATAATCTTGGCATTTATCGAATGCAGCAATTAAATAAAAATCAACTTATTATGCGCTGGCTTCATCATCGCGGCGGCGCACAGCAATTCAAAAGATATAAAGCCAATAATACTGCGCCATTTCCTGTGGCTATTGTGCTTGGCGCAGATCCTGGAACAATTCTTGCGGCGGTTACGCCAGTCCCTGATACTTTATCGGAATATCAATTCGCAGGGCTTTTGCGTGGGCATAAACTTGACTTAGTGCCTTGTAAAACCATTCCAATCGAAGTCCCTGCACATGCGGAAATTATTATTGAAGGCACAATAAGCCTTACCGAAACCGCCGATGAAGGCCCATATGGGGATCATACTGGCTATTATAATTCGGTTGATAAATTCCCTGTATTCACGGTTTCGGCAATTACTATGCGCAAAGACCCTATATATTTATCAACCTTTACTGGACGCCCACCTGATGAGCCAAGTGTATTGGGCGAAGCTTTAAACGAAGTATTTATTCCACTTCTTCAAGCGCAATTCCCTGAAATCACAGATTTTTGGTTACCACCTGAAGGCTGTAGCTATCGAATTGCCGTTATAAGTATGAAAAAAGCTTATGCGGGGCATGCCAAACGGGTTATGATGGGCGCTTGGTCCTACCTTCGCCAATTCATGTATACCAAATGGATTATTGTAGTTGATGATGACATTAACGCCCGTGACTGGAAAGATGTCATGTGGGCGATATCTACAAGAATGGATCCTGTAAGGGATACGGTTCGCGTTGAAAATACACCAATTGATTATTTAGATTTTGCTTCACCTGTTTCTGGGCTTGGTGGTAAAATTGGTCTTGATGCCACTAATAAAATTGGCAATGAAACCACCCGCGAATGGGGCGAAAAAATCTTTATGGAAAAGAAGGTTATCGAAGATATTACCGAAAAATGGTCACGCCTTGGCCTTGGTGGTACAGGCAAGCCAATCTGGAAAGATTAAAACATTAATTGCTTGAGTATATTGGCGAAATCCTGACGCTCTTGTTCGCTCATAATTCCTAATGCGCTTTGCTCACTTGGTGGAATATGGGCAATAGGATCGCCATTAATCTGGAAAATATAATGATCGAACATTGCTTTCCAATATTTCTTCTCGGCTTCAGATTTGTCTTTAATTGATAATAATGCCGCAAGAAATGTATTATAAGCATTATTATATTTATCTTTTACGCCGCCCCACCAATAATTCACAAGCATATTTATTTCGGCGGTTGCTTTTACTTGATGCCACCAATATTGCGGAATAAATAATGCGTCACCTGCTTCAAGCTTGGCTAGCTGAGCAGTTTTTAATGCAGCTTCAAGCCTAGGGAATTTTTCAAAATCTGGCTTATCAATATTTGCAAGTGTGATTGAAGGACCACTTGGCGTTTTATGAAATGGTCCAATATATAAATTTTCGACTTGCTCAGGTGGGAATAATAAAAACTCTCTTGTACCAGCGGCAACAATCGCCAAATTATGATCCATATCATTATGAGCTTGTACTTTGGTTTTACCGCCTATCCATACCCTTGGTATAATATTTGAATTTAATAATGGACAGGGATTTTGCCTTTGGAAGTCAGGTAAGCATATATTGGTAGGGGTAGATTCAATATATATTTTTTGTGGATAGGGTTTTTTGTTTTCTGAAATTATTTTATCAAGTGCAAATGAAATGCTCGCTTTTTGCTTTATAAAATTAAAGCCTTTTATGTCTTTACTATATCCAAATCCGTCAATGTGACCATCACCAATAGTCACATCAGTTGGCACATTATTATCAAGTGATTTAATATAGTTAAATAAGTCTAGGTTTGAGTTTTTGCCGCATTGAACAATTTTCCAATTTTCGGCCAAGCCTTTAATAATTACTGGCTGTTGTGAATGAAATACTTCTTCAACAAAATATTTTACATCAATATTTTCAATAGTTTTAACTTCATTAAAAACCTGCATTTGCCAATAATAAAGCTATACAGATTTAAAGCAAGTATAATTATTTTTGATGTGGAATAAAGCCTGTAAAATCAACCATTCTTTCTGGTAAATTAATCTCGATTGACTCCGCAATATATGAAAGAATATTTTTAATCATATAACCAAATCCAATTGAACCAATCAATAATATAGATACTATAAAAAAGCTTGCCATAGTCATCTCCCCTAGAATATAAGCAATTTATAGAGTAACAGATTAGTAATAATATCTCGTTCCAATAATCGATAAAATTTTATGTATTTTGCAAAAATTTTCGTTATTAAAATATAAAACAAAAGGGAAATAAAATGCCTGAATTTAATGTTGTTGGCCTTTATGCGGCGATAAATTTTGCACTTTATATCTATCTTGCGGCACGTATTATCGCAGCAAGAAGATCAAAAAAAATTGGCATTGGCGGCGGCGGCGATACTGAACTGGATTTAAGGATTAGGGTTCATGGCAATGCGGCGGAATACATGCCATTTGGCTTAATTGGCCTTATTCTCTTAAGTGCGATTGGCGTTCATTCTTATATTTTACATGGAATAGGTATTTTCTTTACCATAGGAAGAATTTTGCATGCTTATGGATTATCAAAATCTAGGGGCGTAACAATTGGAAGACTTGTTGGAATGGTACTAACACTTTCAAGCTTAGGCATTACAGCTTTAATTTTATTATTTAATTTCCTTACAAACTAGAAAATAGCTGCATTTTATGAAAATGCAGCTTTTCTTTTTAGGTAAATAATTTCAAAAGTAATTATGTCTAATAAAAACCTTTATGAAGCCACCGATTATCTATTAAAAAAAGCAAAACAATTAGGTGCAGATTCCGCAGATTGCGCTTGTGAATCAGCCCAAAGCTTGAATGTTTCTGTACGAATGGGCGCACTTGAAAATGTTGAGCGTGAAGAAAGCATTTCTGCCGGTCTAAGGGTCATTATTGGCAAAAAACAAGCGGGCGCGACGACTTCTTCATTTACTAAAGACTCGCTTGATATCTTAGCAGAGCGCGTAGTCTTCATGGCAAAAGTCGCAACAGAAGATAAATATTGCACTATTGCCGAAGAAAATGATTTAGCAAAAGAAATTATAGATCTTAATTTAGTTGATAAAGAAGAACCAAGCATAGAATTCCTTGAAACGGCTGCACTTGAATGTGAAGCTGGCGCTTTGGGAGTAAATGGAATTACCAATATTGCAGGATGCGGTACAAGTTGGGGCATAAACCATGTTGTTTATTCTGCGACTAATGGCTTTAATAGTGGTTATGCGGCCACAAATTGGAGCGTGGGTGTTGCCGCAATCGCGCTAAAAGACGAAGATATGGTTCGTGATTATGAAACCCATAATTCAAGATTTAAAAACAGCTTAAAAAATCCAAAACATATTGGTCAATTAGCCGGTGAAAGAACTATTAAGCACCTTGGTGCTAAGAAAATTAATTCCCAAAAAGCACCTGTGATTCTTGAAAATAGAGTTGCAAGCTCTTTACTTAAATATTTTTCAAATGCCATATCGGGAAATGCTATTGCCAGAGGGGTTTCTTTCCTAAGAAATAGCCTTGAAACCCAAGTTTTCCATAAAGACATTAATATTATTGATGACCCATTCATTCAATCTGGCTTTGGTTCAAAACCATTCGATGGTGAAGGTGTTAAGGTAAGCAGACAATCACTTATTGAAAATGGCGTTTTGACAAGCTGGCTTCTTAATTCAGCATGTGCAAAGCAATTAGGCTTAAAAACTAATGGTCATGCGACTATGAATATTGGAGGTGCGCCGTCAATTGGGACTTCTAATCTTATTTTATTGCCTTCAAGCCTAAGCCTTGAACAATTATTTGCAACAGCAAATAATGGAATTTTCGTAACAGAAACAATGTCACCTTCATTTAATTCAAATACTGGTGACTATTCCGTTGGGGTTTCAGGATTTAAAATTGAAAATGGCGTATTGACACATGCCGTAAATGAAATCACTATCGCAGGTAATTTATTGGAAATTTTCAAAACAATAATAGCTGGTAATGATTTAGAGGGTAAAGGTTCAACCGACTGCCCTTCTCTATTGATTGAAAATATGATGATTGCAGGGATTTAGTATTGCCAAAAAATTTCACTCTTGATGAAGATTTAGCGCTTGCAACCGAAGCCGCAATAGAAGCCGGCAAATTAACATTAGAGTATTTTGGCAAACCCCTCGAAATTACCGAAAAATCAAAAAATAATCCTGTGACTGAGGCCGATTTTGCAGCAGATAAGCTTATAAATGAAATTCTAAAATCAAGCCGACCTGAATATGGATGGCTTTCTGAAGAAAGCATAGATGATGGTTCAAGGCTTATTGCCAAGAAAACTTGGGTTATCGATCCAATTGATGGCACAAGGGCTTTTATAAAGGGCCTACCTCATTACGCTATATCAATTGGGCTTATAGAAAATGGCAAAGCGATTTTAGGCGCGATTTATAATCCTGTAACTGATGAATTATTTACTGGCGCACTTAAAAAGGGTGCATATAAAAACGGTCGCAAAATAAAAGCCAATGATAGACAAACAATTGAAGGCGCTTCACTTTTGGGTGATATTCATATGTTTAACGCTTCTGGCTGGCCTATTCCTTGGCCGCCGATAAGTGTAACTCGCAAAAATTCCATCGCGTATAGAATGGCGCTTATTGCCTCTGGTGAATATGATGGGGCAATTGCAACAATGCCTAAGAATGATTGGGATATTGCCGCAGGAACAATCATTGCACATGAAGCAGGCGCAAAAGCCACAGATCATTTGAATAATGAGTTTAATTTTGCTAAAAAAGAACCTAAACAAATTAGTGTTGTTGTAGCGGGTAGCACATTACATTCACAATTTATTGACAGATTGAGTCATATAAAGCCTAAATAGCGGAGGGTTTCATGGCTGTTGAGAAGAAGCAATTATTACATTTGGTAATCGGTGGTGAATTATCTGATGTCAAAGAATTAAATTTTAGAGATTTATCACAAATGGATTTTGTTGGCGCATACCCAAATTATGCCGAAGCAAGAGAAGCATGGAAATCTGCGGCGCAAAAAAGTGTTGATAATGCTCATATGCGTTATTTTGTTATTCATGCGCATAGGCTCTTAGATATTATTGGCAAATGTGATGAGGATCACTAAATAATTGCCATTAAAGCCGCATTTGCGCTTTTGGCAGGAATGCCTTAGGCCACAGTATTTATTATTAATTTTATCGTCTGTTTTGGTCGCTCTTATTGCTGCGACTTCAACTGCGTATCCTTTATTAATTAAGGAAATTATTGACGCTTTTGCATCGGTTAAGGCGGGCACACCTGAAAAATTTTGGTTTAATTTAAACGCAAGTGAATTTGCAAAAATTGGACCATATTTAATAATAATTGTGTCGGCAATACGCGGAATAACTTGGTATTTATCAACAGTTACATCTAATAAAGCCGCGCTTATTTCAACCACGAAATTACAAAAGCAATTATTTTCAAAGCTTTTAATGCTTGATTATTCAAGAATTATAAAAGAGCAATCGGGCGCATATTCTTCGCGCTTTTTGAATGATATTAATCTTATACGTGACGGCGTTTTAAAACTCACCAACTCATTATTACGTGAAATACTTACGCTTATTGGTGTTATTGGTGCAATGCTTTATTCAAATTGGCAGCTTGCAGTAGTGGCGCTAATAGTATTACCAATAGGCATTTTACCAGTTCAAATAATCGGCAAACGCTTACGTGAAACTTCACGTAAAGCCCAAGATCAAGCCAGTGAATTATCAGGCGTGATTGAGGAATCCTTAAGCGGGATAAGACTTGTCAAAACTTATGGCCTTGAAAAACAAGAAACCAATCGGGTTGGACTTTCGCTTGATAAAAGAATGGGTCTTTTGCTTAAAACAGTTGAGCAAAAAGGTAGAATTGACCCTATACTAGAAATCCTTGGCGGCATTTCTATTGCATTTGTATTTGGGTTTGCAGCAATGCAAATAAGCACTGGCCAATCATCAATCGGCGATTTAATGGGCTTTATTACTTCTCTATTACTTGCCGCCCAATCGGCAAGAAGCCTAGGTAGTTTAAATTCTGCTTTCCAAGAAGCTTTGGCAAGTCTTGAACGCTTTTATGAAATCATTGATGAAGAACCAGAAATTAAGAATAGCACTAACCCTATAAACCCAGTTATAAGGGGCAATATAGAGTTTAAAAATGTTTCATTCTCTCATTATAATAATAATGAAAAGACACAAATCCTTGATAACATAAACTTCAAAGCATTAAATGGTCAAAAAATCGCATTTGTAGGTAAATCAGGCTCAGGTAAGTCAACTATTATAAATCTAATTCCCAGACTTTATGATGTCGAAAGTGGCGATATTTTAGTTGATGGTCACGATATTAAATCAATTAATATTGAGTGTTTAAGATCTTCAATTGCTTTGGTTTCACAAGATTCAATCATGTTTGAAGCAAGTATTGCGGAAAATCTTTGTTTTGGGACCGAATTAAAATCAGATGCAGAAATTACAAAAGCACTTAAGGATGCCGCTTGTGATTTTGTGTTTAAACTTGAAGGTGGTATTCACCATAAAATTGGCCCAAAAGGAACTTCATTATCAGGTGGTGAAAGACAAAGACTCTCTATTGCCCGTGCATTCTTAAGGAATGCCCCAGTTCTCTTACTTGATGAGCCCACAAGCGCACTTGATGCGCAAACAGAAGCAAAAATAGCTAAAACGCTAGATAAGTTTGGTAAAAACAAAACCGTGCTTATTATTGCCCATAGGCTATCGACTATAAAAGATTGCGATATAATTTTTGTTATGAATAACGGAAAAATTATTGAAAGCGGCAATCACGAAGAATTAATAAGTAAGTCTGGTATTTATGCCGAACTTACTAAGCTTCAAAATGACTAGTGCTTAATGCCTTTTCTTAATTCACGATTATATGAATAAAGACCTAATTGAACACTTAGGATTAAGATTGCCATTAAAACAAAACTTAAAATATTAAAGCTTCCTAGCATTAAAGATATAAATCCATAAACAATTATAAGTAAATGAAGGCTTTTATATTGAATAAAAAACCCTGGATTATTCATAAATAGTTTTATTGCTCTCTCACGGTGCGTGAAAACCATAATTGCTTTATAATATAATAATAAAAATAATAAATTAAATAAGAATGCAACCAAGATTTCAAAGTTAAATCCTTGAAAACTATTTGTAAATGCTCCTTGAATTATTCGGCCAATCTGAACGGTTTGAAAAATATCAAAGGCAATCGCAATTAATAATGAAATAATCGCTGGAAGCCTTAAGAAAGGAACAAATTTACTTGGTATTGTTTTATCAAGATAGTCTTCAAAATTAGCCATAATTCACCTTTAGTCTGTTACATATCTATACAGTTTTAATAAATATTAAAATTATTATTACAGCGACTAAAATATTTAAAAACGCAAAATCTAATTAATACATTCGTATAGCAGGAAGTAAGCGCAGCAAATATTTATGATATTTGCA
>CAYUCW010000025.1:10302-23183 GCA_964443435.1 uncultured Caulobacteraceae bacterium
ATCCAAGACCCCACAGAAGTCGGTTTAAACTCTGCTCTTAGTTTTGTCCTATCATAGACGTTATCTACCCAGTCCCAGAATTCTATACCGGTTTCTTCATTTGCTTTTGCATATGTATCCCAGAAATAGCCTAATATGCCAGTTTTTCCTGCTGATATATGAAGATATTTTAGGGCTAATTGTTTCCTTGCCTCGATTAATGGCACTTTTTCTATTAGGAATTTATAGAAAACACTTGCAAAACCTGCCCTATCGGCACCCGATTTACAATGCATTAAGACTGGATATTCTAGGCTTTGAAAGCAATCATACATGGCGTGCATAATTTCTGGATCTGGCGCACCACGGCTTTCAACTTTAAAAAAATGAAGGTTAAGACCAAGTTTTTCACAGGCATCTTTTTCAAGGGCCGTAAAACTTGAGTCAGTATCCCCCCTAAGATTAATAATGGTTTTTATGCCTTTTTCTTTCCAAGCTTTTAATTGATCAGGTGATGGTTGATTAGTACGCCATACGTTTTCACTTAATTTATGGGCATTTTGAAAATTCTCACGCAAAAAAGCATGATCTTTCCACCAATAGTCATTCCAAGCATGTTCATAACCTTCAGCGGTGGAAACTTCATATTTAGCCAAAACTAACCCCTTTTCCTTAAAATGGAACTATTTATACATTGTTGCAAGTGTGCACTCGCACTAAGCTTAAAATTAATATAATAATTTTTAATGCTTAAATCGATTCTTAGAAGCAAAATAATGCAGGGCATTTTCGCAAGACTTGTCGCATTTTACATGTTTCTTATAAAAACTACTACAAAATGGGAAATTATTGGCCTTGAGCACGCTGAAGAAATTTGGAATAGCGGCAGAGGAACTGTAAATTGTTACTGGCATTCAAGGATAATTATGGCGCCCTCTATGTGGCCGCTTGATAAGCAAGAATATAATATGCTTATTTCTTTATCTGCAGACGGTCAATTTATCTCTAGGGCGGCTGAATTAATGGGACTTAAGGTCATTAGAGGCTCTTCAACCAAGAAAAAGCATAATACAATAAAGGATAAGGGTGCTTTAAAAGCTGTAAGAGAGCTTATAAGCGCCGCCAAAGCAGGCAAAGCCGCAACTTTCACGCCAGATGGCCCAAGAGGCCCAAGAATGCGAATTCAAAATGGCGTGGTTCGGGTTGCAAAATCTGCAGAAGTTTCAATCTTACCTATTGGTCTTGCCATAAAAGGGTCAAAATCTTTAAATACATGGGATAAGTTTGTGTTACCGCCTATTTTTTCAAAAGGCGTTATAATATACGGAGAGCCAGTCACAGCGACGGATAACGAAGAAGAGGCACGTTTAATCCTAGAGCAAAGACTTAATGAAATAACAAATATAGCGGATACAATGTGTGGACTAGCATTAACATTACCTGCAGAGATTGATAATATTGGTGAATAATGCCTAATCGCAAAACATTTTTTATAAGCTTCTATGAAACGGCAACTAAATTAATAGCGCCTCTTGCCCCTCTTATTTTAAATCATAGGGCAAAAATAGGTAAAGAAGATAAAACAAGAATAAAAGAAAGACTTGGGTTTGCTTCTAAGCCAAGACCTGAAGGTGAATTAATTTGGTTTCATGGCGCAAGCGTTGGTGAAAGTCTTATTGGAATTAATCTTGCGGAAAAAATAAGAGCGCAAAAACCAAATGTGAATTTTCTTTTTACTTCGGGCACTATTACGTCGGCAAATATTATTGAAAAGCATTTGCAAGCCAATGACGCACATCAATATATTCCTATTGATACCGAAAAATCAGTTGCAAATTTTCTTGAACATTGGTCCCCTAATATTGCAATATTTCTTGAAAGTGAAATCTGGCCAAATCTTATCAGGGCAATAAAACGAAGAAGTATTCCACTTGTCTTAGCTAATGCAAGAATGACTGCAAGCTCGCTACGGACATGGCTTAACGCCTATAAAAGCGCAAAAATAATCTTTAGTTATTTTGATTTTATAGCACCTGCAAACAAACTTACTCGGGAAGGTTTAATCGCCTTAGGGGCGCGAAATATAGGTGATGCGGTAAACCTAAAGCTTTCAAATACTAATATATGTGTAAATGAAACAATAGTTAAACAATACAAAGCATTATTGACAAATCGCCTTGTGTGGCTTGCAGCTTCTACGCATCGCGGTGAAGAAGAAATAATAATTAAAGCCCATCAAGAATTATGTATGGTTGATAAAAATCATTTCTTAATTCTTGCGCCTCGTCATCCGGAAAGACTTAATGAAGTCATAGAATTATGTATTAAATATGGGCTTAAATTTAGTATTAAATCGAAAAATGAAACTCCAAATGCGGAAACCAATATTCTTATATGGGATACAATGGGTGAATTAGCGAGCGCTTTTTCAATTTCAAGTGTTTCAATGGTTTGCGGTTCTTTAATTGATAATATTGGTGGTCATAATCCAATTGAGCCTGCAAAACTTGGTTCCATAATTATTTCTGGGCCATTTACTTATAATTTCTCTGATATATATCGGGATCTTGATGAAAAACACGCAGCAGTAATTATAGAAAATATAAACCCTACGGTTATTGCTTTACAAGTTTCATCACTTTTACAAGATAATTCAAGGCGTAAAATTTTAAAAGCGAATGCAACTAAATATCTTGCGAAATTTACAAATGTAAACACGGATATTTCCAATAAAATTATTGGATTTTTAGGGGATAATAATGCGTCCACCTAGCTTTTGGAATTTTAAACATGGCCGCGATGCTGCAATATTCATTCGTAGCCTAGTTTTACCAATTGCGTTTCTATATAATTTTTTCACCCAAAGAAGAATTAAAAATACAATTCCTTTTGATTGTAAAATCCCGGTTATAAGTATTGGAAATATTACACTAGGCGGCACAGGTAAAACACCAATTGCCGAAGTATTTCGTGCTTATTTAAACCAAAATTATGGAAAAACTGCGATAGTTTCAAGGGGATATGGCGGAAGCAATATTGAAGCTTTGCGGATAAAAAACCAAGACGTTAAAATCACGGGTGATGAGCCATTAATGCTTGCGCAAACTGGCGAAGTTTATATTGCGCATAATCGCGTTAATGCCGCAAAACTTGCAATTGAAAATGGCGTTAAAGCAATAATTCTTGATGATGGTCATCAAAATCCAAGTCTGTTAAAAACTTTATCAATTATTGTTATTGACGGAAGCGTTGTTTTTGGAAATGGTTTTATATTCCCATCTGGACCATTGCGTGAAAAGCCGCAAATTGCGCTTAAAAGAGCTGATGCTATTATTTGGGTTGGCGATAAATCAAACTCTAAAGAATTAGAAACTGACTTACCTATTTATTTTGCTAATATAAAGGCAATTCAAAAGGAATATAATGGCAAATATCTTGCATTTTGCGGCATTGGTAACCCTACTAAATTCAATAATACTATCAAAGAATTGGGCATTGATTTAATTGACTTAATCCCGTTTCCAGATCATCATTTTTATACAAAGCAAGAAATTAATGATTTAAAAAATCATGCTTCATCAGAGGGCGCAAAGCTTCTTACTACCGAAAAAGATTATGTACGCCTAAGTGAAGAAGACAAAAAAATCATTGAAACCGTAAAAATTACCATTGAATTTGAAGACAATAATGCGCTTCAAAAAATCTTGTCTAAGATTAAATAGCTTGATTTTTTCCAAATAAATATCAAATAAGCATTATGACTAATTTTTTATCTAATATTTATACTAATGCCGAAGCAGGGCTTTTCCATTTATACTGGAATAAGTTTTCGGCAATGGATATTGATAAAGCTTCAAACGCGGGTTCAAAATTTGCCAGATCTTTTGGCCCCTTATCGGGCGCACACCGAACCGCGAAACTTAATATAAGACTTGCCTTTCCCAATATTGGCGCAAAAGAAGAAAAAGAGCTTCTTGATGCCATGTGGGATAATCTTGGAAGACTAACCGGAGAGCTACCGCATCTAGGAAATTTTGGCTATTTCAAGGAAAATTCAAGGGTAAAAATAGAGGGTCTAGAGATATTAGACAGATATCTTGAAAAAGGTAAAGGCGCTGTATTTGCTTCTGGTCACTTTTCTAATTGGGAAGTTATGCCTGCGGTCATAGTGCAGCGCGGAGTAGATTGCGAAGTAACATATCGCGAAATGAATAATCCCAAAGTTGATAAAACCATTAAAGAAGCGCGTGCAAGCTATGGCGTTGAGCTTTTTGCGCCAAAAGGCCGCGAAGGTGGAATGCGCCTTATGCGTATTCTTGCAAAAGGCGGATCAATCGCGCTTATGAATGACCAAAAATATAATATGGGTGTAATGTCACCATTGTTTGGGCATAATTGCATGACAAATGATGCCGCAATAAGGCTTGCACATAGATTCAAAGCACCAATACAAACAATGACTTGCCGACGTACAAATGGTGCAAATTTCAATGTTGCTGTTCAAGAGCCTATAATGCTTGATTTTGATAGGCCGCTCGAAGAAATTTTACAAAATGGCGTTGATAATATTAATAAATTTATCGAAGATGAAGTTAAAGCCGCGCCAGAGCAATGGTTTTGGGTTCATTCACGGTGGCCTAAGCAAGCATGGAAAGATGCCGGCTTAATTTAGAGTAATAACTGGCATTTCTTCGGTTAAAAGACTTGGGTCTAATTGACGCTCACGCCAGCGCATGCGCCAACATAAATGTGGGCCAGTCGCCCTTCCCTCTGCACCAATTTCACCAATTTTATCACCCGCTTTCACCAATTGACCAGGGATAACAATTATTTTACTTTGATGGAGATAATTAGTAATAAGCCCTTGCCCATGGTCAATCGAAACCATGCCGCCTTCATAATGCATGCCTTCTTTTGCAAGTATTACTTTACCATCAGCAGGCGCAAAAATTGGCGTGCCTTTTGCCCCACCAAGATCTATTCCATAATGCGGTCTTTGCAATTCATTATTAAGGCTTCTTTGTGCGCCCCAAGGCGATGTCACCCTAACTGCTTGCAAAGGCCAAGAAAATTTATTCAAAAAACCTTTTTGTGTTTCATCACGTGAAATAAATGAAGACTGCTTCAAAGCTGAATCTTCTTTAATTTTTGCCATAGCTTCAGGTGGTGGATTAACCGTTGCCGCAGGCAAGCCAGTTACCACAGAAACCTTATATTCACGCTTTTCAATTTTTAAGCTTCTTGAAATACTAGCGCCTTCTGGCGTTGTAATCACAATTGTTGCGGTTTCGGGCGCATCTCTGTCAAAGCCAAAAACAAAATTACCTTCTTCATCGGAATGCGTAATAATTCCTGCGGCATCAATAACCGCGTTTGGGGCAGTTTTACCGATAATAGTTGCCGATTGCATAAGCTTTCCGCGTAATTCAAGGGGAATAATTGCTTTATTAGTCGGCACTTCAACTTGTGCTAAGGCCTGTGCACCTTCGCAAGAATTTAAGAAAAATACAGGCAATAATAATAATGGCGCGACAAACATTTTTGCCGTTCTTGACGAAAATTTATTATTTATTGCGCCCCAGAATTTCAAAATTTTGCCTTGGTTAAAATCACTTTTTTTGAATTATAGTAAATATAAGTTTTATTTATTAATAAAATCCATAATATTTCAAATAACATAAGTTAAATATAAAACTATAATAGTTTTTCCATATATGGCTTATTTTTATTAATTGTGACTGAAATATCGCCATTATTGAACTCAATTTTCAATTCTGAATTCTTTAGGGCGGATTCTTTAGTGCTTATAAGCTTACCATTATTATCTTTGATTATCGCGAATCCCCTATCAAGAACTTTATGATAATCAAGATTATTCAAAAGCGCGGCTTGCTTTTCAAGCTTTTGGATATTCTCATTTAATTGAATTTTTATAGTATTATTCAGTCTTTCACTAAAACCATTAAGTCTTATTTGATTTTGGTTTATTTGGATTTCTTCGTTTTTAATAATACGAGAAAATGATCCATTAAATCTTTCCATAAGATTATTGAGTTTTTCTTGCTTTATTTTTATATCATTCAAAAGCACATTTGGTTTTAATTGATTATTTAAATTATTATAATTCGCCAAAGCTTTTTCATAAATTCGTGAAAGTAATGGCGTGAATTTTATATCAATTAAATCTAGCTTTTGCTGTTTTGCAGAATATAGATTTTCTATTTTCGGATATTTATTATTTATCGCTGTAAATTCAAGTTTTGAGCCATTAAGCTTTCTTAGGATTGAAGATTTTAATCGCCCATCAAGTGCGGTTATAAAGGCGTCAAGCTCTGACCTTACTGGAACCGCTTTTTCCGCTGCACCGGTTGGCGTAGGCGCACGTAAATCCGCCACATAATCAATGAGCGTAGTATCGGTTTCATGCCCAATTGCCGATATAATCGGTATATTTGATGAAGCAACTGCCCTTACGACTATTTCTTCATTAAAGCCCCATAAATCCTCTATCGAGCCACCGCCACGCGCGATAATTAAAACATCGGGACGCGTTTCAAGCCTATTAAAACCTTCAATGGCATGCACCACCTGTTCCGCACATTTTTCGCCTTGAACCAAAACTGGCCAAACTATTACATGCGATGGAAATCTATCGGAAATCCTATGAAGAATATCACGAATTACTGCGCCCGTTGGTGAAGTTATAACCCCAATTAGATCTGGTAAAAATGGAATTGGCTTTTTTCTATCTTCTGCAAAAAATCCTTCGGCGGCAAGTCTTTTGCGTCTTTCTTCAAGTTGCAAAAGTATTGCACCAAGCCCTGCTGGCTCTAGGCTTTCAATAATAATTTGATAGCGCGATTGCCCAGGGTAAGTAGTTATTTTGCCAGTGGCAATAACTTCCATACCTTCTTCGGGTTTGATTTTAAGGTTTGATGCCACACCCTTCCAAATTATACCATTTATAACCGCGTCATTGTCTTTTAAATCAAGATAGACATGTCCAGATTTTGGTATTGTTACGCGTCCTAATTCGGCGCGGACTCTGACATGGCTAAACCCCTGTTCTAGTGAGCGTTTAATAGCATTTGAAAGTTCAGAAACTGAAAATTCAGGAACATTATCTTTGGGGGAATTATCGTTTAAAATGACCATGATTATTAATAGCTTGGTTTGTAAGGTTTTTTCAAGCCCTATAAAAAAGATACCGCAAATATCTCTGCGGTATCTTTAAAATATTATTGATTAATCAATACTTCGGCGATTTGCACCGCATTTAATGCCGCGCCTTTTAATAAATTATCCGATGAGACAAATAAAACAAGGCCGTGTTTAGCTGTTGGATCTTTTCTTACCCTTCCAACAAAAACATTATCTTTGCCGGTGGCTTCTAGTGGATTAGGAATATCACAAAGCGTAACCCCTTCGGCATTTTTAAGAATTTCAATGGCCTTTTCCAAAGAAATTTCATTTTCAAATTCTGCATTTATTGATAATGAATGCCCTGTAAATACAGGCACTCGCACACAAGTTCCTGCTACTGGAAGCTGAGGAATTTCAAGAATTCTGCGGCTTTCATTTCTTAGTTTTAATTCTTCTTCGGTATATCCATCTTCTGATAAAACATAATTCAAAGGAACTACGTTAAAGGCAATTGGCACCGCCCATTTTTGCGGCTTTGGAAATTCAATATTATTGGCTTCTGATAGTGCTTCACAATTATCACCAACCGCTTTTATTTGGGTTTCAAGCTCTGAGCAGCCTGCAACGCCGCCCCCTGAAACGGCTTGATATGTGCTTACAATAAGTTTTTTAAGCCCTGCCGCCGCGTGAAGTGGCTTAAGTACAGGCATTGCGGCCATTGTTGTACAATTTGGATTAGCAATTATGCCTTTTGGAATATTGCTTAAAACATGGGGATTTACTTCTGAAACTACTAATGGGACATCCAAATCATCGCGCCATGCCGATGAATTATCAATTACAATCGCACCTGCACTTGCAACTTTTGGGGCAAGTAATTTTGAAGTTGTGCCTCCAGCCGAAAAGAAAACAATATCAAGCCCTGAAAAATCTGCGCTTTCGGCATCTTCAATTATAATTTCTTTATCGGCAAAATTAATTCTATTTCCAGCCGAGCGAGCAGAAGCAAATAATCTAAGATTCTTATGTGGCAAAGATCTTGATTTAATAAGCTCAAGCATTTTAGAGCCAACAAGGCCTGTTGCACCCACAATGCCGATACTAGGCGGATTTAATTTTGAAAAATTTTTATTCATTAGAATCTCCATAATTGCAGGAGATGCAAGGCAAAAAAAAGCCCCGCATCTCTGCGGGGTTATTTTGGTTATGACTTCCTAAATTAAGCGCACACACCAATCACCCCGCAGAAGCGAGTTGTCTTAATGGTAATTGTCTTAATGTTTAAAATCATGGCGCGGAAATATCGCCAAAAATAAATTATGTCAACCATTCTGTTTTAAGGAAAACTATCTCTTCATAACTCAAACTCGCTAAGTGAGGCACGATGAGCCCTAAAAACTTGTTCGACTTTTTAGATAAGGCGAAGAGAAAAATTAAAAGTCTTGGATTTTCAAAAACCACGCTTTTTGAAAATCTATGTCTATTTGGAACTAACTCACCAAGTAAGCGGCAAAGACGCGAGGGCGGTGAGTTAACCACTAAAGCCCCGGATCAAACGTCGCAATATCAAAAACTTGATCCATAGTTTTTGCACAGCAATCAGGTTGCGCACAACCAATCACCTTTGCAGGAATCCCGGCAACAGTGCACCAAGGATTTACCGGCTTTAACACCAAAGAACCCGCGGCAATACGGGCATTATCGCCAATTTTAATATTACCAAGAATTTTTGCGCCCGCGCCAATAAGAACACCATTTCCAACTTTCGGGTGTCTATCGCCGCCTTCTTTGCCAGTGCCGCCAAGCGTAACATTATGAAGAATAGAAACATTATCGCCGATAACCGCAGTTTCGCCAATCACAATTCCGGTTGCATGATCAATAAAAATCCCACTCCCAATTTTTGCAGCAGGGTGAATATCAACTTGGAAAAGCTCAGAAACTCGACTTTGGAAATAAAGCGCCATTAATTGACGGCCTTCAATCCATAAGGCATGGGCAACTCTATAGGCTTGTAAAGCGGCAAAGCCTTTAAAATATAAGAATGGCTGTAAGTATGACTGGCAAGCGGGATCACGTTCTTGAACCGCTTCAATATCTTTTAAAATTACATCCAATAAATGAGGATTTTTTGAATATGTTTGCGAAAACACTTCACGAACTAAAAGTGAATTCATATCATTACCGCCAAGTTTTTGTGCCAAATGATATGCAAGCGCGTCTTCAAGACTGGTATGGTTTAAAATTGTCGCATTAAGCATGCTTGCAAGAATTGGCTCTTCAGCAGTTGAAGTTGCGGCTTCAATTCTTAAAGCAGTCCATATATTTTGCGATTTATCGTTTTTTACAACAGATAAATTTGTAGTTTTATTCTTTGAATTTGGCATAATTACCGCCTGTCATAAAAAACGTATTAGTATTTAATTTTACTCTAATGTATGTATATAATAAACTAATTCAAGAATTTATGTGAATTTTTTATTCTATTTAAAAATTTAAAATCAGAATATTATTCTTTCTAAACTGCTAAAAGAGTCTTAAATTGATAAAATTAAACATACCCGAAGCTAATTCATCTCTTCCTATACCACAAGCAAATCAAGAAATTGTAAATTTTCTTTCCCAAAGAAGATCGGCAAAAATTCTTGATTTAGACGCAACTATTGGCCCAAATGATGAAGAGTTTGAAAACATATTAAAGCTTGCTACGCGCGTTCCAGATCATGGTAAAATTGCACCATGGCGTTTCATTAGTTTAACAGGCAAAGCTCGTTTTAATTATGGCAAAAAGCTTGCGGATTTATATAAATCAAAAAATCATAAAATGGACGAAAACCATTATAATTCCGAAGCCAATATGTTTTTAAGAGGGCATAGAGTTTTGGTTATGATTTCTTCGCCTATTTTGCACCCAAAAGTCCCAGTTTGGGAGCAAGAATTATCGGCAGGCGCTATTGGATATTCGATAATTTTATCAAGTTTTGGATTTGGTTATAATGCAACTTGGCTTTCTGAATGGCCCATGTTCGATGAAGATGCCAAAGCCATTTTTGGCTTGGAACAAAATGAAAGAATATTCGGATTTTTGTATTTTGGACGCGCTAAATCTGAACCGCAAGAGCGTGATAGGCCCGATATTTCAAAAATTTATCAAGCTTGGGATAAATAATGGAAGCCCATATAGCAAAATTTCGTGAGATTCTGGGTGATAACCTAACTCAAGATATGGATATAATTGCCCCGAACTTAAGAGAGTGGCGCGATAAATATTTTGGCAATACACCAATCATGCTTATGCCGACTTCGAAAGAAGAAGTTCAGGCAATAATGAATTATTGCTTTGAAAATAATATAAAAATTACA
Organism: uncultured Caulobacteraceae bacterium; assembly: GCA_964443435.1. GTDB lineage: Bacteria > Pseudomonadota > Alphaproteobacteria > Caulobacterales > Aquidulcibacteraceae > Pseudaquidulcibacter. Next base: position 20,788 of record CAYUCW010000025.1, read on the forward strand.
CCGCAAGGCGGAAATACAGGGCTTGTTGGGGCACAAATCCCATTTGGTGAAGTTTTGATTTCACTTAAAAAACTTAATAAAGTCAGATCTATAAATATTATAGATGATAATATTATTTGTGATGCTGGTGTTACGCTTAAGACAATTCAAGACTATGCACTTGAAAATGGTGCAAAATTTCCACTATCGCTTGCGTCCGAAGGCATGGCAACAATTGGCGGCCTAATTGCCACCAATGCGGGCGGCGTTCATGTAAGAAAATATGGCATGATGCGGCAAATGGTTATGGGTCTTGAAGTGGTTTTGCCAAATGGCGAAATTTATAGTGAATTAACCGCATTACGCAAAGATAATACAGGCTATGATTTAAAGCATTTATTTATTGGTGCAGAAGGTACGCTTGGGATTATAACTGGTGCATCATTAAAACTTGCGCCTATCCCAAAATATAGTTTTAGCGCGATGCTTGGGCATGAAACTATCGAAGACTGCATTAAGGCACTTCATTTTATTGAAAGCGAAACCGCAAGCCTTTCTGCTTTTGAAATGATGAATAAGCAAGCGGTTGAATTTGGCATTAAAAATATACCAAATGCTAAATACCCATTTAAACAAGCCTATAATTATACAAGCCTTATTGAATTTGAAACCGCACATAATTCAATGCAGGAAATGATTGAAAATACCCTTTTAAGTCTTTGTGAAAATGGTATTGCCACGGATTGTATAATTGCACAAAATCTTTCGCAAACTCAAGATTTCTGGCATTTAAGAGAGTCTATGAGCGCCGCCCAAAAACCAGAAGGCAAAGCCGCAAAGCATGATATTTCGGTGCCTATTTCAAAAATTCCGGAATTTTTCGAGCGCGCCGAAAAGGCCGCAAACCAAATCGTTCCGAATATAAGGATATCGGCATTTGGACACATAAGTGATGGTAATATTCATTATGATGTTCTTCGTCCAATTAATCTAAGTGATGAGGATTATCAAAGCTTTATTGCGCAAATTAATCATGCGGTTCATGATGTGGCTTGCTTGCTTAATGGCTCTATTTCTGCGGAGCATGGGATTGGCATTGCCCGCAAAGATGAGTTTATTGCAAGAGAGCCAGCCGCGCATTTGGAAATTATGAAAGCAATTAAAAATTCACTAGATCCTAAAAATATTTGTAATCCAAGGTTAAAGCTTTAGCTTAAACAAGATTTGTATTTTTGGTTTCTTTGGTAAATAGCAATAAAATAATTGCAATAAAAATTGTTGGTAAAACCCAAAGAATTGATACGCCGATTTTATCTAGATTTTTGGTGATAAACCCAACCGCAAGAACGCCACAAAACGCGCCCAGAGTTCCGCTTATTTCAATTACAGAAGAGACCGTTGCCCTTATTTGCGTGCTTACCATTTCGGTAGTTATAGTTCGGAACGCAAGTACAGCCGCGAACCAGCCCATGAGCGCAACCCCATAAGAAATCACAATTATAAAGAAATTAGATTGCGAAAATACAAATCCCATTCCAATAGCGGTTAAAAGTGTTCCAAAAATTGCAATTGGCTTTCTTCCAAAATAGTCGCAAAGCTTTCCGGCAAAAAGATTGCTTAGCATGCCAAATACACCGGCCAAAATTGTTACAATTGTTACATTTGCCGGTGACCAGTTTAAATCTATTTGTAAATATTGTGAAATTAAGGATAAGGATGGCGAAATCGGTATCCAAAATACAAACATTGCCAAAAACATAATTGTAACTTCTTTTTTATATTCGCGTAATGCCGATAATGGCGAAAGCCCGATTTCTTTATTTGCTTCTTCTGCACTTAAGAATTTTTCACTTTCCTTAACTTCACCGCGCCACCAAAAATATAAAAGCCCAGGAAGTGCACCTAAATAATATAAAGTCCGCCAACCATTAATGTCTTCACCAATAAAACCATAAAGAATTATAGATACCGCGTCCCCCAAGGTCCCTGCAAATGCAAGTATTCCCATTAAATAGCCACGAATTTCTTTTGGTGCGGCTTCGGCGATTAAAACTACGGCTAATAATTCACCTATCATTGTGAAAAGTCTGGTTAAAAATAGTCCAATGAATAATTGAGCTGCATTTTGGGCACTTGCCGCAATCAATGCTGAAACCGCAAAACCAAGAATTGAATATAAAAAAATTGGTCGTCTTCCGATTTTATCGGAATAAAAAGTAAGAATTACCGCAGGAATCGCACCAAGCTTAACAAAGGCAATTAAAAAAGTAGCCTCAGATGAGCTTAGACCAAAACTATTTTGAAATTGAGGAACAGCAAGAGTAGAAAGGGAAAAATCATAACGGCTTGCCATATAAGCCGTTCCAAGCACTATAATTAGTTTTAATAAATGCTTTTCAATTTTTAAATTCATTGTA
>CAYUCW010000025.1:23283-29517 GCA_964443435.1 uncultured Caulobacteraceae bacterium
GCGTCATACTTATCAAGTATTTCTTCACCAGACATATTTAAAGCATATCTACCGCACATATTTTCGCCCTCAGAATATAATATACAATCAAAACATTAATATTGACCAAACAAAAAGCATGGTTAATAGTCAAAGAATGAAACATCGCAGTTTAGTATTATTTTTTAGCACTTGTTTTCTGGCATTAAATGCGGATGCGCAAAATATTGTCACAAATGAAATTGTGATACCTGAAGATTCGGAGATTTTACCTCCGCAGATTAATGAAAATCAAAGCATCACAGATGAAATTTTAAAATCAGATACAAACCCAGAATATACTGAAGAGCAAATCCCCGCTTTTAAAAATGAAAGTGTTGACGATAATTCATATATGGCAAATGAAAAAGCCATAGTTGAAACAAAGCATAGGCAAAGGCCAATAGATCCCAAACATCAAATTGAATTAATTAATCTTTCTAAGGTTCTTGGATCTATGCACGGCATTCGTACTTTATGTTCGGGAACAGGGGATCAAACCTACAGAACAAAAATGACGGCAATGCTTGATTTAGAAGCGCCAGATGCCAATCTTCAAAAAGCACCATTAATTATTGCATTTAATGAAGGCTTTAGACGTATTACAAGCGATAGTTCAAAATGTAATAATATCTATAAATCACAAGAAAAATCATTCGCTATCGCTGGTTATAATATCGCGACATCACTTGCTTCAAAATATCGCACTAATTAAAACTTTCAATAGATTTAATTATAAATTAATATTGTGCATAGATTGTGTATTATTATACCATGAAGCATACTGTTTTACTTATAGAGGATAGCCCTGCTCAAGCTAAGTTCATTAGCCAAATGATACTTAATGCCGGTTATAATGCTTTTACTGCACTTAACCTAAAGCATGGCTTAGAAACCCTTAAAACACAACATATTGACATTATTCTTTCTGATTTAATATTACCTGATGCCCCTGATGCAAGCTGCATAAGGCAAATTAAAAAAGATTTCGAGAAAACTGTAGTGATTGCAATGACCGCGGGGACAGGCAAAGTCGCAGCAAGCCGTGTTCTATTGCAAGCAAGGGCCGATGGCGCGGAATTCTTACTTCAAAAGCCATTCGATATCTCAAAACTTAAAACCGCGCTTGAAGAAGCAGATAGAAGAATTATTTCTAAGAAAAATCCACCGCATATTCTTGTTGTTGACGATTCAAAGCCAGTTAGAAGTATTTGCCTTAAAATACTTGAAAAGCATGATTATCGTGTAACGCTAGCCGAAGATATGGATGAAGCGCTTGAAAAAATTAACGTGCTAGACCTTGATGTAATCTTAACAGATTTAAATATGCCTGGCACAGACCCAAGAGAAGTTATCCCCTTTCTATCGGAACTGTTACCAGGGGTTGGCGTTGTCGTTATGACTGGCGAAGCACAAAAAGAATTATCTGGTGTTTTGAGTAATGGCTCACACTCAGTAATCGAAAAACCTTTTAACGAAGATATTTTATTGCGTGCGGTAAGAAATGCACAATTAATTGCAAAAGCCGAACTTCTTAAATATGCAACTAAAGCTTAATTAAAGCCATAATTACGCCAATAATAATCATAAATATAACAATTATATCTTTTGTTTTTGGCTTTTCTTTAAAAGTCTTATAGCCAACATAAATTGAAAATGGCGTTTCAATTAAAAGATTAATCGCGCGTACCAATGCCGCTGGTGCAAGGCCAAGTGCCGTAAACCAAAGAATAGAAGCAAACGCACCACTTCCCCCGGCTTTCAAGCTATCTTTCCAATTCTTGAGCGCAATAAATAGATTTTTACGATAAAATATAAAAAGAAAAAGCCCTAGAAATATAGTTTGTAAAATTTGTACAATTAAAACCGTGAAAGTTCCGCTTGATAAATCGGCAACATTATTAACTTCATTAACTGCAATTCTAAAAGCGTTTCCTGAAACCGCAAAAATACTTCCAGATACTAAGCCCCATACTGCCGATTTTATGTCTAATTTCAAGCCTTTAGTTTGAGGTATACTATAAATAATCATCGCAATACTTATGATAAACATGCCAATCCATGCCAAGACACTAAGATGATCTTTAAGAAAAACTACACCAAAAACCGCAGTAATAATTAATGATGCATGTTGAAGTGCAATACCAATTGCAAAGCCTGATGAATTTATTGCAAGCAAAAGCGCGGCTGTTGCCAAAACCTGTGCCAAAGCACCAATTGACGCATTAATCCAAAAACTTTGACTATTTGAAAAAACAAAATCTTGGTTGAAATAATAAATTATACAAAAGAATAAAAATGTAATTGGCACACCAAAGGCAAACCTTACCCAAGTTGCCGCGCCAACCCCCGCTTCTTTCATTAATCCATTTTGAAAACTATTGCGAAAGGTTTGTATAATTGAAGCAATAATTGAAAGTAAAATCCACATAATATTTTAATAAACAATTGATTTCAAAAAGCAAATTTTTCTTTTTTTTATGCCTTTAAAATAACATATTTATTATGCTATAGTATCATTTACAGGGGGCTTAAATGCAGAAAAATTCTACAATAATCGCGGCATCAGTATTGGCATTTGGTATTGCACTATGCGGATTTTTAGCCGGTAATTCTTTGGTACAATCAAGACTTGGTTTTAGAACCATTACGGTTAAAGGACTATCCGAAAGATCTGTCAAAGCGGATTTAGGATTCTGGCCCATAAGATTTACGGCAACTGGCCCTACCCTTGAAGAAGCGCGTTTAAAGCTTGAAACTTCGGAAATTGCCGTCAAAAACTATTTAAAGGCAAAGGGCTTTTCTGAAAGTGAATATGAAGTTCAAAAAGTTCAAGTCGAAGATAAATTCGCCCAAAGCTATGGCAATAATGTGATTGAAGGCGTTAGATATGTCCTTACAGAAGACATTATGGTGAAATCTAATTCCGTAGATAAAATCTCAATTTCTTCGCGCGGTATTTCTGACCTTTTAAAACAAGGGGTTATTATTTCCCAAGAATATGGCGGCGGCCCAAGCTATATTTATACTAAGCTTAATGATTTAAAACCTGAATTATTATCCGAGGCCACAAAACGCGCCAAAGAAGCCGCACAAAAATTTGCAAGTGAGTCTGGCTCTAAAGTTGGGAAAATTCAAAATGCCAATCAAGGCATAATCGAAGTTAATCCCGCGATTGAAATCCCTGATGAATCTGGAAATAAGCAAATTGATAAAAAAGTTCGCGTTGTAACAACCATCACTTATTTTATAAAAGACTAGGGAACGCCTTGAAAATATTAATATTTCCTGCGGCGTTTTTTCTTCCACTCCCACACAATAACTCGCATCACACGAAATTAATTAATGAGTCCTGACCCTAAGCCGTTATAGAGATAATTTGCCCAGGCCCTGATGATATATCACTTGAAAATGATGATGCATCGCTCGAATAGGAAGATGCATCATTAGATGAGATTGAATCTTCAATAGCCATTTTTTCAAGACCTTTGATTTCTTTATCAAGTTCTTCACTTGCCTCTTTGAATTCTTTGAAAATTTCTTCGTTTTCTTTACTAGGCTTTGCGCTTAGTTTTAATTTTGCCAAATCAAAGATTTTTTTAATTTCGGCCTTAAGCCCTTTTACTTGATCAATGAAGTCTTTGTCTTCATTTGACAAAAGTGCCTTGGCATATTTATCAATAAGACTTACAGGCTTATCCTCGCTATTATTGGTCTTATAATCTTGCAGATTAAAATTCTCAAACTTAGCTTCATTTCTTTTTAATTCTGAATCGTCTATCGCCACCGAAGCTTCAGGCTTTACAGATTCAATATTCTCAAGTGATGTTTCAGGCGCAGTTTCTTTAACATCCGCGTCTTTCGTATCCGTTTTATTGCTATCAGTTTTATTGCTATCAATATTTTTAATATCGGCATCATTAAAATCTTTATTATCAGTTTTTGCCGATTTATATTCTTTTACTATCGCTTTTAGTTCTTTGGTAAGATGCGCCATTGCTTTGGCAAGCCTTTTGGGATCTGAACCATAAAGCTTTTTAAGGGCATCAATTTGCTTTCTAATATCTTCTAATCTGGCTCTGGCGCGCGCTTTTTTTAATTCTGCGGCTTCATTAATAGATTTATTAAAAGTTTTAAGTGCGCTTTTATTATTTTCTGACGCTTCAATTAGGGTTTTTAGAGATTTTGTTGGCTCAGAATTAATGCCAGCCTTATCCAAAGCCTGTTTAACTTGGCTTTGGATATTCGGCTTAAAAACGCCATAAATGACATTATTTCTAATCTGCATTTTTTAAAGATAACAGATTTAGGTTTAAATCAGATTATAAAATAGATAAAATTTTATCTATTAACCTGCGGCATTTTCAAGTTTTTCACTTTCATAATGACGCTTTTGTTTGGTTTTTAAACGATTAAGTGCCCCAACATAAGCTTTGGCAGAAGCCACCAAAGTATCGGCGTCCGCCGCACGAGCTGAGCACATATAGCCATCTTCCGTCAGCCTTACCGAAACTTCAGCTTGCGCATCTGTGCCTTCGGTTACGGCATGCACTTGATATAAATCAAGCTCTGCTTTGTGGGGAACAATCGCGCGTATTGCATTAAAGACCGCATCCACAGGGCCATTGCCGCGTTGAATTGACCATTTGATTTCGCCATCAACTTCAAGATCTATTTCCGCCGTTTGTGGACCATCGGTACCTGCAACTACGCGAACTCTCGTGACTTTAATTGCATCATCAAAATGCGTTGCCGCATCATCAACAAGTGCGATAATATCTTCATCATAAATGAATTTTTTTCTATCGGCCAAATCTTTGAAACGCGTAAAGGCATCAAGGAATGCATTATCCGATAATTCATAGCCCATTGCCGCCAATTTATCTTTAAATGCATGACGACCAGAATGCTTACCCATAACTAAATTAGTACCGCCCTGCCCAACAGACTCAGGGGTCATAATTTCATAAGTTTCAGCATTTTTTAGCATGCCGTCTTGGTGAATTCCGCTTTCATGGGCAAACGCATTTTTACCGACAATTGCTTTATTAAACTGCACTGGGAAGCCCGTAATACGCGATACCATTTTTGAAGCCGCAGTTAAGCGCGTAGTGTCAATATTAGTATCAAAATTAAGAGCAACACGGCGAACACGAAGTGCCATGATAATTTCTTCTAATGCGGCATTACCAGCACGTTCACCAAGGCCATTAATCGCGCATTCAACTTGACGCGCACCATTAATAATCGCACTTAGAGAATTAGCCACCGCAAGACCCAAATCATTATGACAATGCGCAGAGAAAATAACATTATCCGCCCCAGGTACGTTTTCAATCAAATCTTTGAAAATCGCGCCATATTCATCAGGGAATGAATAGCCAACAGTATCAGGAATATTAATGGTTGTTGCGCCGGCTTTAATTGCGATTTCAACCGATTTACGCAAGAAATCACGCTCAGTACGGGTTGCATCTTCTGGCGACCATTCCACATCATCGGTAAAATTACGTGCAAGCGTAACCGAAGAATGAACATGCTCCAAAACCGTTTCAGGCGACATATTCAATTTATGCTTCATGTGCAAAGGTGAAGTAGAGATAAAAGTATGAATACGCCCACGCGCCGCAGGTTTAATCGCCTCCGCACAGCGTTCAATATCTTTACGGCCCGCACGTGACAAACCGCAAACCACACTATTTTTCACGATTTGTGAAATTGCCTTAACCGCTTCAAAGTCACCTTGTGAAGCAATTGGAAAGCCAGCCTCTATTACGTCAACTTTCATATCCTCTAGAAGTTTTGCAAGTTCCAATTTTTCTTCGTGGGACATAGACGCGCCAGGTGATTGCTCACCGTCACGCATTGTGGTGTCAAATATACGAATATTTTCAAACATTGCTTTTCACTTCTGATAATAGGATTTTTAATATAAATTGGGTTTTAAATTGGGCTTTTACATAAAATTATGCAAAACTTGAATCGTTTATAGCATATTATAGCTAAAATGCAAATAAATTCTAATAAATCTTCTATATAGAAATATTTTGCCAATTTAGTTTGCTATTACACATAAACGCGCAATAAAATTGCTTAAAATACCAAAAACCTAAGTTTATCTATTCTGGTATTTGATTAAAATCGGCCTTAGAACAAAAACTATTAGCAGCCAAACTGCAATTGCTAGTATAAAAAACCCGATTGCATATATGCCTT
>CAYUCW010000026.1:0-29321 GCA_964443435.1 uncultured Caulobacteraceae bacterium
GATTGGTATGAAAAACCCTTAGATTCAAAGCCGCAGAATAATGCGCTTTTGATATTATGGGAGAATTATAAGGCGGCAATCAAAGCAGGGCTTATTCTTTCTCTAAAGGCATCGCTTTTCCATATTATTAGTAATTATTTATTCCATAAAACGGCCTTAAGGCTTGATTTTTGGGGTGAGGTTCAAAGCATTCTTTTGGTCTTAACGGCATTTATATTTTATTATGTAACAATTGGTGCGGCTTTAATTTCCTTAATTAATTTCTTATGTAAGAAAATTACAATAATCTTATTTAAAAATCGTGATATTATAGAAAATATCATGGCGGGGATTCTAAATCTTATTGTCACTATATTATTTTTCCAATTCCTAAAACTAATGGGAATTATTGGGAATTCATTTTTAGGAATAAGCATAATTATGTCATTTATGTTTGGCATATTTGGCAATATTTTATTTAATAAATTTTATAAGGAAAAATCATGAGCTCTCATAGTGCAAAAATTAATTGGCAAAGAGATGGCGCGGTTTTCTCCGATGCCAAATATTCACGCGCGCATATATTGTCATTTGATGGCGGTATTTCGGTTGCAGGTTCATCAGCGCCCGAAGTCGTTAAGCCGCCGCTTTCAAAAATTGACGCAATTGATCCCGAAGAAATGTTGGTGGCAAGTGCCGCCTCTTGCCATATGCTTTTTTTCTTAGATTTCGCAAGGCGCGAAGGACTTATAATCGATAGTTATGAAGATAATCCAATTGGACATATGGGCAAGCTTGAAAACGGAAAAATCGGTTTTACATCTATCGAATTAAACCCAAAAATTGTCATAAATGGCGAAATGCCAAACAAAGAAATAATAAGTGATTTGCATCATAAAGCGCATGAGGCATGTTATATTGCAAACACTTTAAACTGCCCAATAATCATAAACCAATAATGGAGGAAAAATGGCAGACGCATATATATATGATACCGCACGCACGCCGCGCGGTCGGGGTAAGTCAACAGGAACGCTCCATGAAATAACCTCCCTTAGTCTTTCTGCCCAAGTGCTTGCGGCACTTAGGGATAGGAATAGTCTTGATACAAACCTTGTTGATGATGTCATCTGGGGCTGTGTGACACCAATAGGGGAGCAGGGGGCGGATATAGCCCGTACCGCGGTGCTTGCCGCCGATTATAGCGAAACCACGGCGGGGGTGCAGATTAACCGCTTTTGCGCTTCGGGTTTAGAAGCCGTAAATATCGCGGCGGCAAAAGTAATATCGGGTGAAGCCGATTTTGCAATAGGCGGCGGCGTAGAGGCCATGAGCCGCGTGCCAATGGGTTATGATGGCGGCGCATGGCCAACCGATCCAAGTATTGCCATGAAAGCGTTTTTTGTGCCGCAAGGCATAAGCGCAGATGTTATCGCCACAAAATATGGCATAAGCCGCCATGATGCCGATAGTTATGCCGCCACAAGTCAAAAGCGCGCGGCGGAATATCAAAAAAATGGCTATTTTAAAAAATCAATTATTCCGGTCAAAGATCAAGTTGGCCTAACTATTCTTGATTTTGATGAAACCATACGTGCGGAAACCACGGCGGAATCCTTATCAAAGCTTGAGCCTTCGTTTAAAATGATGGGCGAAATGATGCCAGGGTTTGATGCGGTAATTATGCAAAGATACCCTGAAATTGAAAAGGTTAATCATATTCACCATGCGGGAAATTCATCGGGCATTGTTGATGGATCGGGCGCGGTATTGGTTGGCTCAAAAGAAGCAGGCGAGCGCGCAGGCTTAAAACCAAGGGCACGTATTATTTCGGCGGCATCAATTGGTTCGGAGCCTTCGATAATGCTAACTGGTCCTGAATTTGTGGCGGCAAAAGCCCTTAAAAAGGCAGGAATGAACGCCAAAGATATCGACCTATATGAACTTAATGAAGCGTTTGCATCTGTGGTATTAAGATTTATGCAAGCGCATGATATTTCGCATGATAAAATCAATGTTTGCGGTGGCGCGATTGCCATGGGGCACCCACTTGGTGCGACGGGTGCGATGATTTTAGGCATTGTCCTTGATGAGCTTGAGCGCACGAATAAACAAACCGCACTTATCACGCTTTGTGTGGGCGGCGGCATGGGCACAGCAACAATTATTGAAAGGGTTTAAGATGTCGAATTTCAAAACTGAAAATCAAGATGGCATTTTAATAATCACTTTTGATGTGCCTGAAAAATCAATGAATACACTTACTAAGGTGGCGATTGAGGAATTATTTGCGCTCTCCGAAGTTTTAAAAAATGATGCGTCAATATTGGGCGCTGTTATAAAATCTGGCAAAGCTTCAGGTTTTTGCGCTGGTGCCGATTTAAACGAAATGGCGGGCAATCTTGCCAATCCAAATCTTGAAGAAGCATTCAAAGCCGCATTTAGTCTAAATCAAGTTTTCAGGGCGCTTGAAACCTGTGGCAAGCCAATTGCGGTGGCAATAGAGGGAGTATGCATGGGCGGCGGATTAGAATTATCGCTTGCTTGTCATTATAGGGTTGCGGCAAATGATGATAAAATCCAAATTGCACTTCCAGAGGCCAAAGTAGGCCTTATCCCTGGCGCAGGCGGCACCCAAAGACTTACAAGAATGATTGGTGTGCAAAATGCCGCGCCGTATTTGCTTGAAGGCAAATCTATGAAGCCGCAAGACGCTTTAAAGCTTGGGGTTATTAATGAAATTTCCGAAAAAGGTAAAACTTTGGATGCGGCAATTGCATGGCTTAAAACAAATCCATCAAGTGTTAAGCCTTGGGATGAAAAAGGCTATCGCGTTAAAGATGGCCCATATACACCGGCGGGCGCGATGAATTTCATTGGCGGTAATGCCATGATAGCCAAAAATACTAATGGTAATTATCCCGCGCAAAAAGCAATTATGGCGGCGGTTTATGAAGGCTTGCAAGTTCCATTTGATGCGGCAATTCGCATTGAATCAAGGTATTTTTTAAAGAATTTCCTTCTTCCAAGTACGCGCTCTATGGTGCGCACGCTTTTCATTAGTTCGCAAGAATTATCAAAAGGCAGTAACCGCCCCAAAGATTTCCCTAAAACTACATTTAATAAAATCGCGGTTTTGGGTGCGGGCATGATGGGTGCAGGGATTGCCTATGCACAGGCATCGGTTGGCATTGAAACCATACTTATTGATCAAACCATTGAAGCTGCGGAAAAAGGTAAAGCGCACTGCGCGGAATTACTTAAAAAGCAAGTTTCACGGCGTAAACTTACGGAAGAGCAAGCGGCGGATATTCTTGCGCTTATTACGCCAAGCACCGATTATGAAACCATAAAAGGCGCGGATTTAGTTATCGAAGCCGTTTTTGAAAATCGAGATATTAAGGCCGAAGTAACTAAAAAAGCCGAAGCGCAATTGTCGGACAAGGCAATATTCGGTTCAAATACTTCGACTTTGCCAATTACAGGCCTTGCCGAAGCCAGCATAAGGCCGCAAAATTTCATCGGCATTCATTTCTTTTCGCCGGTTGAAAAAATGCCGCTTGTAGAAATTATTTTGGGCGAAAAAACAGGTCAAGAAACTATCGCCAAAGCGATTGATTATGTGCTTAAAATCAAGAAAACGCCGATTGTGGTGAATGATGCACGCGGCTTTTATACTTCAAGATGTTTTTCAACCTATGTACAAGAAGGTATTGAAATGCTAGCGGAAGGATATGCACCGGTATTACTTGAAAATATCGGAAGGCTTACCGGTATGCCTGTGGCACCGCTTGCTATGGCGGATGAAGTTGCGATAGATCTTGCTTATAAAATCCAAACTCAAACTAAAAAGGATTTGGGTGATAAATGGGTGCAAACTGCGGCCGCCGATATTATTGAAACCATGGTGGTAAAGCTTGAAAGATTTGGCCGTAAAAACCAAAAAGGCTTTTATGATTATAATCCTGATGGCACTAAGAATATTTGGTCAGGCCTTTCGGATATTGTTAAACCAAGCATATTTGAACTAAGCCCAAGCGAATTAGAATGGCAAAAAAAGCGTCTTCTTTATCGCCAAGCAATCGAAGCCGCGCGCTGTTTTGAAGAAGGCGTTATCACAAGTCCAAGTGAGGCCGATGTTGGTTCAATATTTGGTTGGGGTTTTGCACCATATACCGGCGGTATAATCTCGCTTATTGATAATATTGGTACAAAGAAATTTACAGAAGAGCTTGAAGTTTTAAGCGATAAATATGGCGACAGGTTTAAACCAAATCAATTATTACTTGATATGGCAAAAACTAATGAGAGTTTTTATAAGAAATTTAAGTAATTATTTTTTTAATTCTTTTGCCCATTCTTCAAGGCTTTTGCCGCTGTCTTTAATTGCCATGCATAGGATTTCACCCGAAATCCTTGCATCTTCTAAGGCGTCATGATGCTTGAATTCAAGCTCAAAATGCTTGGATAGGCTATTAAGGCCATAGCCTCTTTGGCGAAATTGCGCCCATGTACGTCTTATAATTGTTGTGGCATCAAGCCATCTATATGATGGCTCTGGCAATAGATTATATTTAATACTATTATGAATTGCGCCTCTATCAAAATAAGAATGCGAAGTAACAATTCCTTGCGATAACCATTCGTGAATAATGTCATAAACATTATCAAATTTGGGCATTCCTTTGACGTGTTCAGGTCTTATGCCATGAATTTTCATATTCATATCAAGGAAGTGGCAGTCGGGATCTATAATCTGGGAATAAGTATCAATTAGCCTACCATGTTCAAACCGCGCCATACCAATTTGGCAAATTGAATACGGATTTGAATTCGCGGTTTCAACATCAATAGAAACAAAGCAAGGCAAATTATTATAATGCTTCTGATATATCTTTGATTAAATCATCAATATTTTCAATGCCAACCGAAATTCTTACTAATCCTTCGGTTACGCCTAATTCTAGTTGCACTTCTGGAGTGAATAAGCGGTGCGTAGTAGTCGCAGGATGCGTAGCAAGTGATTTCGCATCACCAAGATTATTAGAAATATCAACAAGCTTTAAACTATTAAGGAATTTAAATGCCGCGTCTTTGCCGCCCTTTAATTCAAATGAAATAAGATTAGAGCCGCGTGTCATTTGCTTCTTGGCTAAATCATATTGTGGGTGTGATTTTAAATGCGGATAAATAGCATAATTTACCTCTGGATGGCCTTCAAGGAATGCCGCCAATTTTTCGGCATTATCGCACATTCTATCAACTCTTAATGATAAGGTCTCAAGACCTTTTAAAACTACCCAAGCCGCAAATGGTGATAATGCTGGGCCAGTGTGGCGAAGAATTGGTTGTAATTCATTTACCACCCATTCTTCAGGACCAAGTATTGCGCCCGCAAGCACTCTGCCCTGTCCATCGGCATGTTTAGTGAGTGAATAAACAACAATATCCGCACCTAATTCCAGTGGCTTTTGCAATAAAGGCGTAGCGAAAACATTATCAATAATTACTTTAATGTCGTGCTTATGGGCAATTTCACTTACGGCCTTAATATCAATAATTTCAAGCGTAGGATTAGATGGGGTTTCAAAAAAGAAAACCTTAGTATTAGGCCTTATTGCCGCTTCCCATGCCTTCACATCGGTTCCATCAATAAGTGTAAAATCAACACCATAACGAGATAAGAAAGTTTCAATAATCCAGCGGCAAGACGAAAATAAAGCGCGCGCCGCAACAATATGATCCCCTGCTTTAACGCAAGCCATAATCGCGGCATTAACCGCCGCCATGCCCGATGCCGCAAGACGGCAAGCTTCCGCGCCCTCAAGTGCCTTAAGCTTTTCTTCAAGCATAGTATTCGTAGGGTTTGCATAACGCCCATATAAATAGCCAGGGCTTTCGCCTTTAAAACGTGCTTCTGCTTCTTCTGCGCTATCATAAACAAAGCCAGAAGTAAGATAAATGGCTTCTGAAGTCTCTTTGAAATTAGAGCGCAAAGTGCCGCCACGAACCAATATGGTTTCTAGATTATATTTTTCAGTATCAGACATAATTATTTCTTTTAAAAATTGAATGATTGTGAATATGCCAATTGCCAGATTTTCTCAAGTCATTATAGTGAATATAAAATGGATTCTATAAATGTTGAAAACTAAATCTGGGGTATTGCCCGATAATCAATTAAAGCTTTTGGCGCAAAATGGCATTATAACAGCGAGTGATAAAATTGAAGATCATCAGTTTCAACCTGCAAGTCTTGATTTAAGGCTTGGTGATTTTGTTTATAGAATGCGCGCAAGCTTTCTTCCTGGGCTTTCAAACACAGTAGAAGAGCGATTAAATTCTGATTTAGTGCTTCATAAGTTTGATATTACTAATGGTGCGGTGCTTGAAACTGGCTGCGTGTATCTTTGCCCACTTCAAGAAGTTTTAAATTTACCCGATAATATTGATGGCATTGCTAATCCTAAATCTTCAACTGGAAGAATTGACGTATTTGTGCGCATTATTTCCGATTATGCAACCGCTTTTGATAGGGTTGTTAAAGGTTATAAAGGCAAATTATGGATTGAAATCTGTCCACGGACTTATTCTATCTTGGTTCATAAAGGTGAAAAACTTGCGCAATTGCGCCTTAAACAAAATAGCCCACAAACCATAAAGAAAATGGACTTAGCATTGGATTTAGATTCGGATTCAATCGGCAAAATTGTTGGATTTAGAGCAAGAAGGCATGCGCCTCTCTTAGATTTAAAAAATATTGGGCTTCATAATCCGAAACAATTTTTTGAGCCAATTTATGCCAAGGATAAAAGATTGGTTTTGGATCCTGGGGAATTTTATATTCTTGCATCACAAACAGGTCTTAATATTGAAAAAGACTTGGCGGCGGAAATGGTGGCAACCGCTGAAGATTTAGGTGAATTTAGGGCCCATTATGCTGGGTTTTTTGACCCTGGCTTTGGTCCAAATGAAACAGGAACAGGTGCAAGAGGTGTACTTGAAGTTCGCGGCCGTGACGTTCCATTTGTACTTGAACATGGGCAGCCGGTTGCAAGGCTTATTTATGAAGAATTAGTATGTGCACCTGATAAATATTATGGTCAAAGCGGCTCGCATTATCAAGGGCAGGGGCTTAAATTATCAAAATTATTCAAAGCTTGGAATGATTAATTAAATTTATTAGTTTCCATATATTTATTCATATAAGCATCAATATGTTCGGCAAGTTCAATATCAAGGTGTGAAATCCCATTAATATCCTTGGTCATAAGGCAAACTGTAACGCTATTATATGAATTAAACCAATCGGGATGATGCCCCATTACTTCGGCTTTGATAGCAATACTTGTCATAAAGGCAAAAGCTTCGGAAAAATCCTTGAATATAAGTTCACGGTAAATAGATTCTTTGCCAGGGAATTCTTGCCAATGTTTAAGTAAAATAAGCGCCTGTGCCAAAGGTATTTTGTCTATTTCATTCATATTAAATTGCCTTAGGTAATTCGATTATAAATCTTGCGCCCGTAATAATACCATTATTTTTTACATTCTCGGCCCATAATTTACCATTATGGCTTTCAATGATTTGCCTTGCAATTGCAAGCCCTAATCCCGAATGTGCCCCAAAAGCCGCAGCGCCCTCATTACCTTTATTGGCTTCTTGGGTTTCCGTAATCTTTGGGCGATATGTATAGAAACGAGTGAATATTTTTTCAATCGATTCGGCTTGTATGCCGCCGCCCATATCTTCTATCGCAAGCCTTGTTTTATTATTTTTAGAAGCCCCAATAATTCTTATTGTGTCTTTTGGCTTTGAAAATGAAATCGCATTATCAAGAAGATTTACAAGTACACGATTAATTGCGGTTTCATGCGCAAGAATATTTAAATCATCGGTTTCATCAAACCAATCAATAACAAGGCTTATATCGCGATTAAGGGCAATTGATGAATAGCTTTCGGCTAAATCATTAGTTATTTTCTTAAGGCTGGTTATATGGTTTTCATTTCTTGCAAGCTCGGCATCAAGGCGCGACGCATTAGAAATATCGGTAATTAATTTATCAATACGGCCTATATCGGAAAGTAGGATTTTCTCTAGTTTTTGCTTTTGTTCTGGCTTTAAATCTCTTTGTAAAAGCTCGGCGGCATTTCTTACTGCGGCAAGCGGATTTTTAATTTCATGCGCGACATCGGCGGCAAAGCTTTCATTGGCATTTATTCGCTCTTGTAAAGTTTGCGTCATTTCATTTAACGAATATGCCAGCTCCCCGATTTCATCAGGTCTTTCGATTAAGTCAGGCTCGGCAATTGAATTAATTTTACCAGTTTGTACCGCAAAGGCCGCGCGTGAAAGGCGATTTAATGGCCTTGCAATTGACCATGCCATAATGGTTGCCGATAAAAGATTGGCAAGAACCGCCGCGCCAATAAAGGGTATAAGCGCCATTCTTTCTTTTTTGATAATTGCCGAAACATCTTCGGATTCAAGCGTAAGTACACCAACAATCGTATTAACGCGCGTGATGGGTACGCTTACGGAAACAACTTGCTTCCCGGCTTCATCAATTCTTTCTTGGGCGGAAGTTTGCCCATTAAAAGTTCTTATAACTTCGTTCTGCAGTGCAATTTTAGGATTTTGACTTGAACCGCTTATTATGCCCCTTGTTTCTTTTACAATCTCTTCGGTTGCTTGTTTTAAGTCGGGTAGGCGTGGGCCAAGTGGTTTAAGCTCCCTTACCGCAATCTCATCATCAATAATATTTGTATCAAGAATGGTTTTACCAGAACGTGAGAAAAGCCGCATTCTTGCATTAGGCTCTCTGAATACTCGCTTTAAAACTAATCTTGCCTTATCTTCATCAAGTATAGGCTCAGGGTATTCAGAAACGGCGGCTTCGGCAAGCACACTGGCAATTGTTGCTCCTTGCGCCCTTAAAGTATCGGCGCGCGCAGCAGTAAGGCCAGTTCTTAATTCATTAAAAACCAAAGATCCAATAATTAAAACCACTACGCCAGCAAAACTTCCTAGGAAAATAATTCCTGCTATGCCGCCGCGTCTATATTTTTGCTTTTGGTTTAAGGGCTTCATTACCCCTCCGTATAGCGATAACCAACACCATAAAGGGTTTCGATTTTATCAAATTCTTTATCTATATCGCGGAATTTTTTACGAATACGTTTTACATGGCTGTCGATTGTTCTATCATCTACATATATGCTTTCATCATAGGCGGCATCCATAAGATTATCACGGGTCTTCACAAATCCAGGACGTGCAGCAAGCGCATTAATAAGCAAAAATTCAGTAACCGTAAGCTTAACATTCTTACCTTTCCATGCGCAAACATGGCGATTGGAATCAAGTGTTAAAAAGCCGCGAGTTACTACTTTTTTATCATTCACATCAGGGATATCGTCTATACTTCCGCCAGAGCGCGCGCGTCTTAGAACCGCTTTCACACGTTCTGATAATAGGCGTGCCGAAAATGGCTTTTTTATATAATCATCTGCGCCAACCGAAAGCCCAACTACTTCGTCGATTTCATCATCTTTAGAAGTAAGGAAAATCACAGGTACATCAGAAGTTTCACGTAGTTTTCTTAAAAGCTCAACGCCATCCATGCGCGGCATTTTAATATCAAGAATTGCAACATCAGGCGGGCTTGCCACAAGCATAGGAAGCGCGCTTAAACCATCAGAATAAGATATTGTGTCATAACCTTCATTCTGAAAAAGAATTTCGAGTGAAGTTCTAATATTTTCATCATCATCAACAAGTGCAATTTTTGTCATATAAACCCCTTTATTTATTATTATAGTTATTTGCGAGGAAATATAGACTTATTTTGGGCAGAATAAAGCAATTTTGTGAATTCTGTATATAAGTTGCAATATTTCACGATTTTTTGCTTAGAATTTTTATATAATGGGGTTTATGCATCCGCCCATTCACGTATAAGATTATGATAAACCCCACTAAGCCGTATTATTTCAGGATTTTTATTACCTTGAATCATAGTTAGGGTTTGAATGGTTTGATCTAAATCAAACAGGATTGCCCTTTGATTATCGCTTCGTATCATTGATTGAAGCCAAAAAAAGCTTGAAATTCGGCTACCGCGTGTGATTTCATTAACTTTATGAAGACTGCTTGACGGATATAAAATAATGCTTCCAGCCTCAAGCTTTACTTCTTGTGCGCCAAATGGGGTTTCAATTACTAATTCACCGCCATCATAATCTTCGGGTTCAGTTAAAAATAGTGTGATTGATAAATCTGTCCGAATTCGGTGCGGTGTACCTTTAATTGGACGAATGGCATTATCAATATGAATATCAAAGCCATCGCCGATATCATATCTATTAAACAAAGGCGGAAGGATTTTCAGCGGCAATGCCGCTGAAATAAAGGTTTGATTTTGACCAAGCGCATCAAGAATAATATTCCCAATTTCGACACATACGGGGTTCTCAATCGGTAATTGTTTATTCTTTTTGGCTTTTGCCGCTTGCTCACCTGATGTAATATTACCATCTACCCAAAGTGCATTTTCAATTTTATCATGCAAAATTTTTGCTTCAGCTTTGGAAAATATATTGGGTATTGGTAATAACATTAAAAGTGCCAATCAAGAGTTAAGCTATAAGATTTCCCAGGCGCAATATATGTAAATGGCGCAGCAGATCTATAGAATGCATCATAATAAACTTCATCAGTAATATTTTGGCCATTAAGTTGAAGGCTAAGGGATTTATTAATTTTATATTCGGCCACTATATCAAATCTATTAAATCCTTCAAGCTTAGTAGAGCCAGCCGAATAAGTGCCACCAAATTTCTCCGATTGCGAAACCCAAGTGCCGCCAAGTGCAAATTTTGGAGTTATTTGATATTTACTGGTTAAACTGAATGAAACTTCAGACACATTGGCAAATGATTTTCCAAGATTTTGCGAATTTGGATTGGTCGAGCTATCTGTATTTGAATCAAACATAGTTAGACCTGCAAATAAAGACCATTTCTTGGTTATATTGCCCGCCGCCGTTATTTCAACGCCGTTTACGGACTGATTTTCAAGATACAGTATATTTGAAACTACCGAAGGGACTTTTTCTCTATTGATAGTGAAGTAAGCCGCAGTAACATCAATATGTTTATTAAGGTTGATTTTAGTACCAAGTTCGAAAGAAACATTCTCAATTGGATCAATTGTATTAGTCGTAGCGGTACAGCCACCATAATCAACACCTGTAGAATCTATCTGCTCACATGGTGGGTTAGATGAAGTGCCATAGCTTGTATAAATGCTTATATTTTCAGCTGGCTTATAAACTAAACCAAGATGATAAGACGCAAAATCAGTTTCCGAATTTACAGGTGCGGCAAATATATTTGTCGCATAAGTATAGGCATCTCTTTGAGTAGAATAATTATCAAGTCTTGCACCAATCATACCAATAAGTTTTTCGGTAATATGGATTGTATCCATAAAATAAATTGCTGTGGTTTCAGTTTTTATATTGGTTTTTGTGCTTGGCGCTCTCGCGTCAGGTGACCAAGCCAAATTAAAATCTGGATTAAGCAATGATTGATACACTGTTGGAAGGCTTGCACCAGTCACCGGTGCACAAGCACCAGAACCACATTCAAGGAAATTATAGCCAATCATTCGTGTATTTTCTTCGCTATAATCAATGCCGACCACTAAATCATGTTCAATACTTGAGGTCATAAAATTAAAGCTTAGATTATTTGTGAAATTTGTATAATCTGTCAGCTGATCCCTTGATGGCGAAGAAAGCCTTACAACCCTATCGCCGACATTTGCATTAGTGATTACATTGCTTGCCGCCTTTTGCGCCGCTGTAAGTTCTGAAATGCCGCTTGGTGCCGAAACCTGATATTTATTAAGTGTCTGACCATAACGAAGTATGCTAGTAAGCTTTATATTATCATTAAATTTATAAGCGCCATTAAGTGTGTATATATCACTAAAAGTTTCGCCGAAATCGCGGGCTTTTACGCCATAAAAATTGCTAGATTTAATATTTGCAGGGCCTTGTGAAATTGTATCCCATGGGTGCCCCCAATCTGGCATATAATCGGTCGATAAATGATAATAATCAAAACCAATTACTGAATTATCATTTGGTGTATATTCAAGTGCAACGGCCGCGCCATATCGTTTATTATAAACATTATCGCGTCCTGCGGTATCGCCTTCATGCCCCATAATATTTAGTCGAAGCGCAAGCTTATCACTCAAAACCCGATTAGTATCAATTGTGATACGTCTATTATCATCTGTGCCAATTGTTGTTTCAAAGCTTGTGGCATTAATTGCCCTTGGCTTTTTGGAAATCATTGAAACCGCACCACCAGTCGTCCCTCTGCCGCCAAATGCCGAAGAAGGGCCTTTCATGATTTCTATTTGCTGTACCGCGAATACTTCACGTGAAGAAACCCCAGGGTCGCGCACTCCATCAATATAAACATCATTTCGTGCATCAAAGCCGCGAATAAAAATTCTGTCACCAAATGCATTGCCGCCTTCACCAGTGCCAAGAGTTATTCCTGGCTGGGTTCTAAATAAATCTCTTACAGTATTAATGCCCATGTCTTCCAAAAGTTCTTCTGGTAAAACTTGTATTGATTTAGGTGTATTATTAATGGTTTCAGATATTAGGCTATTTGCAGAATTCACAATTCTATATGGTGCTTGTGGATCTGCATAAGGGTTTTCGGCCTTACGCTCACCGCGCACTATTACAGTTTCGGCGGAATCAAGGTTCTCTGCGGTTGCAGTTTGCGCAAAACCAAGTGCGGCAAGGCTTCCAACTAAAACTTGGGTTCTTAAGCTAATAGGCGCTTTAATAGCATTTCGGGGAGTATTTTTCATATCAGTTCCTATTGAGAGTTATTATCAATAAATATCTATTGCAAATCATTATCAATAGCAAATAAATTATGTAGTAAATTTAATAAAAGACTCAGTATTAAGTTCCTTGAATTTCTAATCTTAATAATTACATTAAATAAAAAGGAAATTTACCATGTTTGATGCCGATAAGATTATTAGAATTTTACAATCAGAATTACCAAAAGGATTAGATGCAATAAAGGCCGAAGGGTCGGTTTTAATTGATAAAGCCAAAAATGATCGTGAAACTGCGGTTGGTGCGGCGGCGGTTGGTGCGCTTGGCGCATTATTCTTGTCAGGATCTATGGGGAAATTTGGCAAAAAGCTAGCAACAATGGGCAGCCTTGCCGCGCTTGGTGCCTTTGCTTATAATGCTTATAAAAAGCGCAATCCAAATATTTCGGAGCAAAGCTTTTTACCGGCTGAACAAAAAGAAACTTTGGGCAAAGCGATAATTCGCGCAATTGTAAATGCAATTAAAGCCGATGGCATTATTGATGAAACCGAAAGAAAACTTTTATTTGAAAGAATGTCAAAAGAAAATCTTTCAGATGAAGAAAAGGCCTTTTTATTCCAAGAATTAGATAAGCCGCTTGATACTGATGCGGTTGTTAAAGACGCAACAAGCCCAGAGCTTGCAGCAAGAATTTATGCGGCAAGTTTTGTTGCGATTAATCCAGAAGGTGCGGCGGAAAAAGCATATTTGGCGGATTTAGCAAATCGCTTAAATATAGAATCCGAAGTTTTAGAAGATTTGAAAAATGAAATATAAAAAAAGCGGCAATTTTGCCGCTTTATTTTAACTTAGTCCGCTCTTGCAATTCTAAGCATATTGGTTGCCCCTGGTGTTCCCATTGGAACACCAGCAACAATAACAATTCTATCGCCAGAGCCAGCAAGCCCAAGTTCAGAAGTCATTTTTGACGCAAGTGGCGCCATTTCATTTTCAGATTCTAGAGTTGGTATAACTCGAGCTTCTACGCCCCAAACAAGTGCAAGTTTACGCGCTGATTTCTCATTACGTGTAAGTGCAAGAATTGGTTGGTTTGGTCTTTCACGGGCAACCCTTAGGGCAGATGTACCTCTATCGGTAAAGGCAACCATACATTTTGCATTAGCAGCACTTGCGGCAACACGCGCCGCCGCCGAAATGGCATCTTGCACATCATCATCAGGACTTGCATGTTCGGCTTCCATAAGGCTTGCCCATCTTGGGTCACGCTCTACACGCTCGGCAATGCGGCTCATGACTTCGACGGCTTCAAATGGGAATTCACCAGATGCAGTTTCCGCTGATAGCATTAATGCGTCCGTACCTTCATAAACGGCATTGGCAACATCAGATGCTTCGGCGCGAGTTGGTGTTGAAGCAGTAATCATTGATTCAAGCATTTGTGTCGCAACAATTGTTGGCACGCCGCGTTGTCTTGCCGCTCTTAGAATTAGCTTTTGCGCAATTGGCACTTCTTCGGGGGCAAGTTCAACACCTAAATCGCCACGCGCCACCATCACGCCATCGCAATAGTCAAGAATTTCTTCAAGGTTTTCAAGTGCCGCAGGTTTTTCAATTTTCGCAAGACAAGCCGCGCGGCCTTGAACAATTTTTCTAAGCTCTGCCATGTCTTCGGCGCGTTGTACGAATGATAAAGCAACCCAATCAACACCTATTTCAAGTGCAAAATTTAAATCTGCTCTATCTTTTTCAGAAAGCGCAGAAATAGGAAGTATTGCATTTGGAACATTTACGCCTTTTCTATCTGATAAAGTGCCAGCTCTTATGCATTCAACATTCGCCCAGTCTTTGCCATTTTCAATAACGCGAATTCTTACTTTGCCATCATCGATAAGAAGGTCAAACCCAGGTTGCATAACCGCAAAAATATCGGCATGCGGTAAAAACGCCTTGGTTTCATCGCCCTCGTGGTCACCTAGTTCAAGACGATATTTATCACCCGCATTAAGTTTAACTTTCATGCCGTCTTTGAATTTCGATAGTCTAAGCTTTGGGCCTTGAAGGTCGGCAAGAATGCCAATTGGCCTTTCAATGACTTTTTCAGCCGCTCTTACATTGTCAAAAGCCGCTTTATGATCTTCATAAGAACCATGAGAGAAATTTAAACGAAATACATCAACACCAGTTTTAGCAAGCTCTAAAATTTTTTCAAAACCACGACTAGCAGGGCCTAAAGTCGCAACAATACGAGTTTTACGATTTCTTATCATTAGTCCTTAAACCCCGCCGCAATTTTGGCATTTGCCTCTATTTTATCCCATTCACCAGCAAGCATCATTTCAGCAGTTGCTATCCAGCTTCCGCCACATGCCACAACATTAGGTAATGCAAGATATGATGGTATTTTTTCAGGAGTAATGCCGCCAGTTGGGCAGAATTTAACATTTTTCAAAGGGCCACCAAATGATTTAAGCGTCCCAACGCCACCATAATTTTCAGCTGGGAAGAATTTTAAAATCTCAAAACCTTCTTCAGTGCGCGTCATAACTTCAGAAGTAGTGCTTACACCAACCATTGTTGGGGTTTTTACATCTAGAAGCGCATCTCTTAGTTTTGGGCTAAGGCCAGGTGTAACAATAAAATCAACCCCTGCGTCTAAAGATTTTTCTACATCACTTGGGGTAAGAACTGTGCCAACACCAACTTCAAGATTTGGCGCAGTTTTTTTCATAAGTTTAATTGCTTCAATCGCACATTCAGTACGTAACGTAACTTCAATAAATTTAAGGCCACCTTTTTCAAGCGATAATGCAAGTTGCTCCGCGCAATCTATGTTTGGAATAGCTAAAACAGGAATAATTGGATTTTGTCTTAATTTTATTGCATACGCGCTCATGTTACCCTACCTTTTAGTATAAAAACTTTGCAGCTCCTCTAAGGGCCGCAAATTTATCTTTTTTACGCCATACTGGAACATCTCTAAGGAAATGCGACATTAATCCAACATTTTTGAATCTATCGACAAATTTTTCAGTAGCTATGAATTTAGACAATTGATCAGCAACGCCGCCGGCAATTACACATCCACCCAAAGCGCCCCAACTTAAAACGGCGTTAGAGCAAAAAGTCGCCAGAATGAGTGACATTGTTTCTGCCGATTTAACTGAGATTTCGCAAGTGCCATTTACAGCGGCTTCACCAATTTGTGGTGGTGCTTTAAAATTAGGTTTAACCCCTTCAATTTCGCAAATTGAATTATAGATTCTTAATAGACCAGGACCTGAAAGAACATGCTCAAAAGAAATTGGGGTTTCTTCGGTTGCAAGAATTCTAAGTATTTTGCGTTCAAGCTTGGTTCTTGGTGAAAATGCCTGATGACCGCCTTCGGTTGAAATAACTTGATATTTGCCATTTTGGTTCGGAACTAAGCCAGCTTGTCCAAGACCAGTACCCGGCCCAAGAACAATAATTGGCGCATCCTTATTTGAATGGCCTGGTTTAATAACTTGGCATAAATTTGGATCTGAATCAGGGAATGCCATCGCTTGCGCGGCGAAATCATTTACCAATAATACATTGGCAAAACCAAACTCACCTTTAATTTTAGAAGCTTTAACAAGAATATCAGAATTAGTTAAGCGAACTTCATCTGCACCTGTAACACCTGCTAATGCAAAAACTGCTTCTTCAGGTAAATCACCGAATTCAGATTTATATTGCATAATTGCTTCGTTTAAAGATGAAAAGTTTTCAACTTCTAATTCAGAAAGTTTTTCAATCCCTACATTACCTTTTGCGTTTATAACAGCGGTTGCAAGCCTGATATTAGTACCACCAATATCACCAACTAATATTTTATTAGACAAATTTTCCCCCATTAATCTAAATTGCTTGTGAAAATGCTTGCCCCAGATTCGGCATCACTAGCATTTTTTCTAAATATTCCAAATAATTCCCTGCCGAAATCAAAGCTTGAAGAAATATCTTCATTATAGATTATTTCTCTTGCTTCCCATTCATTTGCATCGACTTTGGCTTCGATTATGCCATTGGCATCAATTAAAATTGTATCGCCATCGCGGATTTTACCAATATTACCACCAAGCGTAACTTCAGGGCTTACGTGAATAGCGGCAAGTATTTTACCAGATGCGCCAGACATTCTTCCATCAGTAAGCAGCGCAACTTTATAGCCCTTATCTTGTAAAACACCAAGAGCAGGAACAAGCTTATGCAGCTCTGGCATGCCATTGGCTCTTGGTCCTTGGCCTTTTACAACTACTACTATATCGTGGTTTAATTCATCAGCACTAAAGGCTTTATGGAATTCAGCTTGCGAATTAAAGACGCGCGCTTTGGCTTCTACTCTTTGATGCTCTGGCTTAACTGCGGAGATTTTCACGCAAGCTCTTCCAATATTGCCTTTAACAAGTCTTAGACCGCCAGATGTAGCAAATGGATTTGATATAGGGCGCAAAATTTCTTCATCGCCTGAGACACTTGCGCCATCTTTCCAAATTGCTTTGTCATTTTCAATGAAAGGCTCTTTGGTATAATTATTAAGCCCTTGTCCCGCGACAGTTAAGACATCTTCATGCGCAAGACC
The DNA here is from genome assembly GCA_964443435.1 of uncultured Caulobacteraceae bacterium. Lineage (GTDB taxonomy): Bacteria > Pseudomonadota > Alphaproteobacteria > Caulobacterales > Aquidulcibacteraceae > Pseudaquidulcibacter. The sequence continues at coordinate 17,463 of CAYUCW010000026.1, forward strand.
TGCATTAATTAATTCACGAATTAAGAATGCCATACCACCTGCGGCATGGAAATGATTTACATCTGCTTGTCCATTTGGATAAACTCTTGCAAGTAAAGGCACATTTTCTGAAATTTCTTCAAAATCTGCCCAATCAATTTTAATCCCTGCTGCCGCCGCCATTGCCGGCAAGTGAAGCATATGATTAGTAGATCCACCAGTAGCGCTTAGGCCAACCATTGCATTTACAATAGCTTTTTCATCAACAATATGACCAATCGGAAGATATTCACTGCCTAATTGGGTGATTTTCGCCGCACGCTCTGCGGCGGCTTTTACTAATGCAGTTCTTAATGGCGTATTTGGGTTTTCAAATGCGGAATTTGGTAAGTGTAAACCCATCATTTCCATCATCATTTGATTTGAATTGGCCGTACCATAAAAAGTACAAGTGCCAGCCGCATGATAGGCTTTGGCTTCGGAAGCAAGTAATGCATCGCGTCCGACTTTACCTTCGGCAAATAATTGGCGTGTTTTTGCTTTCTCACCATTAGAAATACCAGAAGGCATTGGGCCAGCAGGGCAGAATATGAATGGAACCCAACCATATCTTAAAGCGCCAATAACAAGGCCCGGAACGATTTTATCGCAAACCCCAAGTGCAATGCCGGCATCAAATACATCATGCGACATAGAAACCGCAGTCGAAAGCGCAATTACTTCTCTTGAAAACAAGGATAATTCCATGCCTTCAAAGCCTTGGGTCACACCATCACACATAGCAGGGACACCGCCGGCAACTTGCGCCGTAGCACCTGCTTTACGGGCGGCATCTTTAATAATATCAGGGTATTTTTCAAAAGGCTGATGCGCCGATAACATATCATTAAATGCGGTAACAATACCAATATTGGGCCATTTGCCGCCTATAAGCTCATTTTTATCATTTAAAGGACACGCCGCATAAGTATGCGCTTGATTAGCAGCAGAAAGGCGCGAACGCGCAGGCTTATCGGTTTTGTGGCTTGCGATTAATTCAAGATATTTTTCGCGGCTAGGCTTTGATTTCTCAATAATTCGCTTAGTGATATTTTCAATATTTTTGTTTATTTTAGTCATATTAATTAGCCCAGAAAATTACGAAATTATCGATATTCGATTTTCGCGCTGTATTGATAGGATACTCACATTCATTTTCATCATTATTGGAAATACAATGCTCAAAAGTCTTTAATTTTTCCTCACCAAATAATGCTAAAATCACCATTTCTGTTTCGGCAACTACTGGTAAAGTTATTGTCATTCTTTGCGGATATGCGCCGCCAACCGATGAATGACTTACATCGGTCGCCATAATGGTTTTTGGTGTTTTTGATAATAATTCTTCTAATTCTTTGGCTTTTGGAAACCATGAAGCAGTATGGCCATCATTTCCCATGCCAAGCAAAATAGCGTCAAATGGTCTTAATTTGCTATAAATTTCATTAATCTCGTTTTCAGCGGCAAAAGCATCAAGATTATTATTTTTCATACCAATAATATTAACACCTTTGGCATCTTCAAACGCGCGTCTAATCATTGCTTCATTAGAGCCAGCATTATCAAGATTAACCCATCTATCATCTACAAGGGCAATATCAATATTTTCCCAATCAAGATTACGCATAGCAAGGTCTTTAAAAATTGGTTCAGGAGTTGAGCCACCAGAAACCGCAATTCTTGCCCTTTTGTTTTTAGATAAGGCATTATTAATAGCCGCTTCTATTGAATCGGCGGCGGCTTTAATTGCTTCATTTCTGTTTTCAAACTTAAGCATAGGTGACATCTATAATAAATCTCTCCACGCTCTACCATCGCGGTCCATTAAAAGAGCCGCCGCAAGTGGCCCCTCAGATCCTGCATGATAATAGTGTGGAACTATGTTTTCAGATTCCCAAGCACCTATAATCTTATCAACCCAAGTCCATGCCGCTTCAACTTCGTCGCGGCGCATGAATAATGAAAGATTACCCCTTACAACATCAAGAATTAAACGCTCATAGGCTTCTGGGTATTTTATTGTGAAGGCTTCTGCATAAGAAAGGTCAAGCGGCACGGTTTTAACACGTAAACCCCCAGGGCCAGGTTCTTTAATTTGCAGCCATAATTCAACCCCTTCATCAGGCTGTAAGCGCATGATTAATTGATTGGGAAAGCTTGCGCCATCAAATAAATTATGAGGCGGTGGCTTAAATTGAACTACTATCTCTGACTTACGCTCAGGAAGCCTTTTGCCAGTTCTTAAATAGAAAGGAACGCCTTCCCAGCGCCAATTATTAACCGCAGCCTTTATAGCGACAAAAGTTTCGGTTGTGCTTTTGCTTTTGCTACCATCTGCATTAAGCGCTAATTCATCAATATAGGCTTTGGCTTGCTCTTCGCCAACAAGGCCGCTTTTATATTGTCCGCGTACGGTATATTCATTTATGTTTTTTGCATCAATTGGTGCAAGCGCTTGCAATACTTTGATTTTTTCAGTTCTTATTGCGTCCGCTTCGACAGAATTTGGCGGCTCCATAGCAACAAGGCATAATAATTGTAGTAAGTGATTTTGCACCATATCGCGCATTGCGCCTGATTTATCATAATAATCACCACGCGAACCAACGCCAATGCTTTCAGAAGCTGTAATCTGTACGTGATCAATTGAATTTCTTGACCAAACTGGCTCAAAAAGGGCATTAGCAAAGCGAAGTACCAAAAGATTTTGTACGGTTTCTTTTCCTAAATAATGGTCAATACGATAAATGCGGTCTTCAGAGAAAACCTCGCCAACACCTTCATTAATTGTACGCGCCGATTCAAGATCCCGACCTAAAGGCTTTTCAAGAACAACTCTCGATTCGTTTGTAGCTAGTCCCGCTTTTTTAAGGCCTTGGCAAATAGTTATGAAAATAGAAGGCGGCGTTGATAAATAAAACACTCTAATTCTATGTTTAACTTTATCGGCCTTTAAGGCATTATCAAGCAAAGACCACTCAGCAGTTTCAGAGCCAGCATCAATAGAAACATAATCAAGAAGTGCAAGAAAATCATTTAATTTTGGGTGATTTCTATCGCCACTCGCTAATCTTTCATAGCCGCTTATAACTTGTTCAATAAATTCATCACGGCTTAGTTTCTGCCTAGCGACACCGATTATTTTTGAATTTAAGGGAATTTGTCCGTCACAAAATCTATGGAATAATGAAGGGTAAAGCTTTCTTAAAGCAAGGTCGCCAGATGCGCCAAACACTATTAGTTCAAAGGATTGTACAGGTACAAATTCAGCCATCGTTTAGTTTCCGCTTGTTAGATTAAAATAATTTACTTTCTAATCTATTTATATATAAAAATATATGCCCTTTGGGGTTTATATATGAATTAAATATTGCTTTTTGTTTTATTTATGCACATTGCTATAAAAAAAGCTTATAGTTTATTATCGAATAAAAATAAATAAATTTCATTAAATTAATACAGTTTGAATTTGTTACATTAAATTTCTGCAAATAAGAGATATGCTATTGAAAGTCTTTACTCAAAGAATTAAACATGAATAATACACATTCAATAGGGTTAAATTGAAAAAAATTACTACAATAAAACAAAGACTTAATCTTAAGCATGTATTTGCTATTGTTTTATTTTGTCAATCTTTTGCATATGAAGTTTATGCCGAACCCAGTGCATATATTATAAGTGATATAAATCAAAACCTTTTAGACAAAATAAAAGCAGCAATTGGCGAATCTAGCGAAGCACCGCAAAGTGCATTTGAAGCTAGAAAAAGGGCACAAATTGCGGCAAATTTTGCCGAAGAAGTTCTAAGGTCTGAGGGCTATTATAATTACACAATTACACCAGATATTAGTGATGAAATAATAAGCAATGATAATATTAAAATCAAAGCAATATTAAAAATTGAAACCGGACCAAGATATTTAATCAAGAACCCTGAAATCGATTGGGTAACCCCGCCACCAAAAGCCGAAATTATCTCTAATATAAGCAATATATTGGATTCAATAAACAAGGCACCAGCGCGCGCGGAAACTATTATTACGTCTGAAAGTCAAATATTGGGCACTGTTCTTGCCGGTGGTTATGCCGATGCGGAAATTTTACCAAGAAAAATTATTATAGATCACGCAGATCTAAGCATGAATCCTAAGTTTAAAATTAATTCGGGCTTAATTGCAAAGCTTGGACTTGTTAATATAATTGGCCCTATTAAAACTGATGAAAAATGGCTTTATTCAATAGTCCCTTGGAAGCCTAATGATGAATATACGCCAGAATATATAAAAGAATTTGAGAAAAGGCTTTTGGATACTGGGGCTTATGATGCAGTAAATATTTCTTTGGGCGAAAATGACAAAACAACGGGCCTAAGAAATGTAAATCTGAGCCTGCAAAATCGCGCCCGCCTTAGTGTTGAAACCCAGCTTAGCTATTCAACAAACGAAGGCGTTGCCATAGAAGGGCGACTTGGAAGATATAATATTTTCAACCGTGCCGATAGTTTGATTTCAAGAATTGTTTTTGGTCAAGTTGAAAAAAGACTAGAAACAGAGCTTATATTACCACATTTTTATAAGCCAAATAAAAATCTTGCTTTATCAATTGCCGCTTTTGAAGATGATACAAAAGCCTATCTTGAACGTGGCCTAAGTTTAAAGGCCGAACTAACGCAAAGATATGGTCTTAATTCATTCTATACTTATGGCATAAATTCGGATTTATCTCGCACAAGAGAACCAAGTTTCACTAATCCCACTAATGGTATAGAGCGCGATTTTGGCGCTTTATCAATTATTGGCGCATTCTTAATTGATAGGACTAATAATATATTAGATCCCATTAAAGGTTATAAGGCCGATGCGCGCGGTGAATTAACTTCAATTACTGGGGACGCGAATTTATCTTATTTTAAAATAGTTACCCAAGCCTCATATTATTATGATATTGGCAAAAAAAATAAGCAAATATTTGCGATAAGGGGTCGTATAGGTTCAATAATTGGGGCAACAATTCCAGAGCTTCCTTCGGGTAGAAGGCTTTATTCTGGTGGTGGCGGCTCGGTACGTGGTTATGGATATCAGTCTATTGGGCCAAGATATAATGATGCGGAAGCAACACCAGTTGGCGGACTTTCATCTTTTGAAACCTCTATGGAATACCGCAGGAAAATAAATGATAAATTTAGCGCGGTTGGCTTTTTTGATACAGGAAGTTTGGGTATTGATAGCACACCAAGTTTTGATGAATTCCGCGCGGCGGTTGGGCTTGGCGTAAGATATAATTTAGGTTTTGCACCTTTAAGGCTTGATGTAGCCTATCCGCTTGATAAGCCAAAAGGCGAGCAAAACATTCAAATATATATTGGGGTTGGACAGAGTTTCTAATGACTGAAGAAAATTCAACTCCTGATCCACAGCAAGAAAAAGGCTTTGTTGAAAGGCGCAAAAAAAAGCGTACCAGAAAGCAAATCGTCAAGCATCACTTTATCCAAGCAATCGGCAGTGCCAATGCAATGATAATGTTCATTGTGCTTGCGCTTTTATTTGGATGTATTGCTTTAAGATTTGGCGCAACCACAGAGCAAGGCAAGAAATTCATTGTCGAAAAAGTAAACGGCATGCGCGTGGGGCCAATTGGTAATTTGTATGTTGACGGATTATCAGGGGATATATTCACTGAATTTACGCTAAAACACGCCTCTATAAAAGATGAAAAAGGGGTTTGGATTGAAGGACGTGACTTTGAAGCCAAATTGAATTTAATTAATTTAATTACGACTAATGTTCATATTAAGGATGTTAAATCCGAAGAAATTAAAATTTATCGCCGCCCAGTTTTAAGATTTAAAAAAGAAAAAAGAGAAAGACTTCCGGTATCTGTTAATATTGATAATATTAATGCCGCTATAGTAACCTATCCTGAATTTTCGGCCGTGAAAGGGAATTGGGCCGCCGCAGGAAAATTAAAAGTTAAGCATAATAAAGATGTTACAGTTCTTGCAAAAATTTTAAATATAAATCGTCCAAAAGATGGAGCAAAAGTCGAATTTAAATTCAAAGATAATATACCTTTATTTTTTGATATAGAGGCATATGAAGGAAATGGGGGCGCACTTGCGGGCATGCTTGGTCTTGATGTTAATAAGCCGCTTTTAATTAATATAAAAATTAATGAGAAAAAGCATCATGGAATTATTGATGTATTTGCAAAATCTGGAAATACAAATCTTGCATTTATAAAAGGTGATTGGTCGCCACAGAATGGAAAAATTAATGGCGATATTAATCTTGGTGCATCTTTTATAACTAATAAGTGGCAAGACCGTTTTGGAAGCTCGGTTAAGGTTAATTCAAATTGGAATAAAATAGATAATAATCAGAACCTTAGTTTTAATATTGATGGTATAAATACAGATATTAAGGGCAATGGCATTGTTAATTTCAAAACCAAAAAAACCATCAACCCAATTAAAATTACGGGATCTATTATTAATCTTGATAATATTATTAAAACCAATGCCGTTAAAATTGGTAATTTAGGGGTCGCTGGCAATCTTGAAGGCAAACTAAATGATTTTGATTTTAATGGACAATTTCAAACCAATTATTTATCCTTCGACAAGCTAAATTATAAATTAGCGAATGGCCCAATCGGCATAAAACATTCGACTCAGAATACCGAACTAAGCCTTGGTGTAAATACTTTTGGCGGAACCGGAAACGGCATACTTGCAAAAATTCTTGGCACAAATCCCAAAGCTAATTTGAAGATAAATAAGGATGGAAAAGGCGATTTAATTATACAAGAACTTAATCTTGACGGGTTTAGTCTTGATGTAAAAGCCAAAGGTGCGCGTAATTTATTTGGTCAGATTATACTTAATGGTGGTACAGAATTAAACCTTGCCAATATAAGCGATAAAAATGTTAGCGGCATTATTTTTAGTGATTTTACGGGTCGCCAAGATAATGGCTTTATCCTAAATTTAAATGGCACGGCGCAAGATTTTGCCACTAAGATAGATCATCTTAATCAAGCAATTGGAACAAAGCCAAAAATAAGTGGCACTATAAATATTCAAAAAGGCCTAGTAAGTTCTGATAATTTAAAGATTTATGCCGATGAATTTGAAGCAATTGGACAAACTAAAAATGGCTTTAAAACCATTATTGGCAATATAAATACTAAAAATACTATTCTTAAGCCTTATGGCATGGCTGGGGAATTTAAGGGCGGCTGGCAATTAGTGTTCAAAGAAAAATCACCTTGGCCTAGCTTATTACTTGATATGAAATCTGGTAATTTTATTGCGCCAAATTCTAAGCTTCAAGAAATTATTGGGATCAATCCTAATATTAAAACTCTGCTTGATTTTTCTTCAAATGGGGTAGAGTTTAAAAATGCCGAATTAAACGGCGCAAAGTCAAAAATGATTATGTTGGGCACAATTGGCTCTAAGCAAATTAATTTAAATGGGAATTGGAATATAAATGGACCAAATAATCTTGGCCCTTTGGAAATTCTTGGTAATCTTAGCGGGCAAATGAATATAACGGGAAACCCCGCTTCGGCTTTATTAAATATAAACTCTAAAATCCCGGAATTAATGCTTGCTGGCGCAAAAATAAGCCCTGCTAATTTTGATGCATATACTAATCTTGGTGATGAAAACAAAATTATAAAACTTAATCTTCTTGGGCAAAGCAATTTCGGAAATATTATCGGAAGAACAAGTATTCATCCCAATAAAAATGGGCTTGATATTCGCGATATAAACTTAAATGGTGGTGGTATAAGCCTTATTGGTTCTGCGCAAATACCCAATAATAATCCTGTTCAAGCCGATATAGATTTTAATTTAAAAGAAGGCGCATTTCTTGCAAGTGGTGTTTTAAATGGCCGCTTAAGAATTAATAATGATAAATCTAATATAAATATTAGCGGCAATAATTTTGCTTTAAGAGGCGGAAATATAAGAATTGCGGCTTTGAATATTAATGGAAATGGGTCACTTGAAGATTTAAAACTAAATACAAATTTACGCTCAATTACTCCTATGGCTCTAAGCTATAGTGGCACGAATACTATTTCCTATAATGGAAAAAATCTTGAAATCACTAGCCTTGGTAGTGGCAATTTTGATGGTCGCGGCTTTACAATTAATAAGCCAATTATTTATTCTTCAAACGCTAATAATGAAAATCTAAATGGTCAAATTATACTTGCCAGTCAAAGTGCAAAAAATATCCCTTCTCAAGGCAATATTAATATAAATGCAAACCGTAAAAATGGTCAAATTTATGCCAAAATTAATACAGAAGCATTAAGCCTTAATCTTCTTCAAAAAGATTTCTTAGGTAGCTTTACAGGCAATTTAAATCTTGAAGGAATGGGAAGCAATCTTGAAGGCAATCTTTCGGGCGCAATTCGTGACGTAAGATCGCGCGGAGTAAGCCAAGATTTGGCTCTTAATGGCAATATAGATGCACAGTTAAAAAATTCTAATATTAAACTTAAAGCCGATATTACAAATACAAGAGGTCTAGATCTTGATTTAAATATTGCGCTTCCAGCGCTTGCAAGTTCAAGCCCATTAAGACTTGCAATCGATAGAACCAAGCCTTTATCAGGTAATTTTAGAGCCAATGGTGAAATAAGGCCGCTTGCCGATTTGGTTTTTGCGGGGCAATATATTTTATCGGGAAATATTAATTCCAAAGGTGATATTGAAGGCACAATTAATCGCCCAATAATTATTGGTGATTTTGCACTTAAAGACGGGTTTTATAGGGATCCATCATTGGGGCTTGCGCTTACTAAACTTAATCTTGGCGGCAATATTAATCGTGAAGAAATTAATATTATAAATTTTGCGGCCAATGATAATAAAAAAGGTGAGATTGCAGGCGATGGAAAAATAATCATAGGTGATAGCAAAAATTCAAGTTTCAATATAAGAACCCATAAATTCAGGCTTTTGGATAATGATACTTCAAAGCTTGATGCTACGGCAAATGTAAGAATTAATGCATCGGCGAATTCGGTGCCTAAACTTACAGGTGATATAAGAATTGATTTTGCCGAATTCTCACCAAGAGTTTTATCTTCAAAAAGGGTTTCAGGACTTGAAGTTGAAGAAATAAATATACCGCAAGAACGCCAAGAAAAATTATTAGCAAATAATCAAACTACGCAAACTAAATCGCGTCAGCAATTAATCGATTTAGACGTAAATATTAAAGCGCAGCGCGGTGTGTTTGTAAGGGGCTCTGGTCTTAATCTTGAATTATCGGTTGATGCCAATACTAAAGGAACAAATAAAGCGCCAATTCTTTCGGGCGTCGCCAAAGTATATCGCGGTGAATATGAATATGGCGGACGCTCATTCATTTTTGATGATAATGGCATAATATATTTATCGTCTAATCCAAATAATATTCGTCTTAATTTAATTGCAACCAGGCAAGAAACTAATTTAACCGCTAAAATTACGGCGACTGGCACGGCCGCAGATCCGAAAATTGTTTTATCTTCGGTTCCAAATCTTCCTCAGGATGAGATTTTGGCGCAAGTATTATTCGGACGCTCTCGTGCGCAATTAAGCTCACTTGAATCAGTGCAGCTTGCGGCTTCGCTTGCTTCGCTTGCATCTGGGGGCGGCTTTGATGTTATGTCAAACCTAAGAGAAATTACAAGGCTAGATAGGCTTATATTCTCTAATACTGCCACTGGTGAGATAAGTGTTGCCGGCGGTAAATATCTGGGCCGTGATGTTTATATTGAACTTATTTCAGAGGGTACGCAGGGTATTTCAAGCAAGGTTGAATGGCGACCAGTAAGGTCAACGGCAATTGTTTCCCAAGTCGGTAATTCAGGTGATGCCAAAGTTTCGGTAAGGTGGCGGCGTGATTTTAAGTAATCTGATTTTTGCTTTGCTTTTTGCCATTCCGCAAGCCAATAGCTTTAATGCAAATGTAGTTTATGTGAAAGATGGCGATAGTTTTATAGTTAAACATAATAATAAAAATATAGAAGTAAGGCTTGCAAGCATTGATGCAATCGAACTTGGTCAGGAACTTGGTTATGAATGCAAGGCCGATTTGGCGCAAAAAATTCTACGTAAAAATATTCAAATCACACCTATCACACGTGATAAATATAATCGAATAATTGCAAATGTTACGATTGGTAATATTAATATAAACCGCGCCCAAGTAAGGAATGGTTGCGCGCTTGCATATAGGCGATATTTATATGACAGAAATATTCTAAATGATGAGAAATTAGCCAAGCAAGAAGGTAAAAATTATTGGGCTCTTAATAAAAAAATACCACCTTGGAACTATAGGAATGAGCATAAAAACTAGATTTAGAAAATCTGTTTAATTATTATAAGCTTTGATGAACAAGCTTTTTAAAACATCAAGATTAATGTCTTTTAGGGTTTTAAGATAAAGACAGCCTTTGCCAGTTTTATGTTTGCCTAGACTATTTAATTCTGCTTCGCAGTCATATCCAGCTATATTAAGATATAAAGTAAATTCATTCTTTCTAGGTGAAAAACCGATTTTACACATTTCATTGGTTTTTCCCGATGTAATATATGAATATTTACCAAAGCCAATTATTGAACTCCCCCACATTTTGGCGGTCTCGCCAGTGGCTTCGCTCATGAGGTCAATAATTTGCAATGCATCTTCTCGCTTTACTTCACCATCAATGGTTTGAATAAAAGCAATAACAGAGGCGTCAGTTTCTTTGGTTTTTAATTCATACATAAACATACCATACAAGAAAAAGCCCTGACTTTCAAGGAAAATCAGGGCAGGAGTTTTGTATGCAGGGAACCTTATGAAAGGGTTCGATTTATATAATGCAATCTATATGCCAGTCTTTTTAAGCGGATTTAAAGCATAAAATCTGATTTTCGCGCGATTTTGAAACATGCCTGTCTCAAAATGGGACAAATTAAAGCGTGAGCACGCCTTTGCCATCATATTCAGCAGGGCCAGTCATATAAACATGATTATCGGATCTTCGCCATTCTATCAAAAGCTCACCGCCATCAAGAATAAGTTTGGCTTTGTTTTTAACAAGCATTTTACGATGCGAAGCCACCAAAGCCGCACAAGCGCCAGTGCCGCAAGCTTTAGTCATGCCAACACCACGTTCCCAGACTTTAAGGCGAATAGTTTCTTTATCAATAATTTGCGCAAAGCCAATATTTGCACGCTCTGGAAATAATGGGTGATGTTCAATAATTGGACCCATTTCGGTAACGGGGGCGGTATTAATATCGTCCACAATAAATACACAATGCGGATTACCCATATTAACGCCGCCAGGACCCCAAAGGATTGGATTATCAATTGGACCTATCTGAAGCTCCATAGTGATTGTATCCATACGCTCTGAAAGGGGGATTGATTGCCAATCAAGTTTTGGCTCACCCATGTCGATTTCAACAAGGGATGTATCTTTGCGAACCGCTTTTAAAATGCCAGCTTTAGTTTCAATACTTATTTTATCAAGGCCAGTTTCATCCATATAAGCAAGTGCAACCGCGCGTGTACCATTACCACAAGCCGCAACTTCGGAACCATCATTATTCCAAATGCCCATGAAAATATCGGCCTTGTCCGAAGGCTCTATGGATAATAATTGATCATAACCCAAATTATCATTTGGGCGATTTATATTTATTATTTGCGCTTCGGTTAGGTTTAAAGGATTTTGTCGCCCATCAAGAACAATAAAATTATTCCCTAATCCATTCATTTTAATATAATTCATAATTGCGATATAGTGATTAGCTTCAATTTTTGCAATGATTGTTTT
>CAYUCW010000027.1:0-21601 GCA_964443435.1 uncultured Caulobacteraceae bacterium
TAAAAATAATCCAAAAAGTGTAAATAGAAATCTAAAAAATCCTTTTGTTTTTGAAATTATAATTTTATTTCTCATAATGCTCTCGAAACTAATTTAAACCAAAATAATTATTGCGTATTTTATAGTTTCTATTTTCATTTTCTACTTTCTCTTAATCACAAAGCAAGCATAGGTTGTTATTTTAATTTGGTTAAGTAAAAACTAAAATACAATTCACGTTTTTTCGAATTTCCATTTTAATATCTGCGACAATATGTCTGTGCTGTTTGATTGAAAAAAAACTATGGTTTTGCTAATGGGGACGCACTAAATCCAAATGGGTAAATATATGCCAAATAGCGAAAGCAATATGTATACAGAAGAGAATATAAATAATCTTCCTATCAAAGTCGCCGCAATGTACAAATTCGCGAGCCTTGATGACATCGAAACCAAACGGGAAACTATTTATAATAAATTCATGGAACTTGGCATAAGGGGGATTCTTCTTATCGCCCATGAAGGGATTAATGGCACAATATCTGGTACGCCTGAAAACCTAGAAGCCGCAATTTCCTTTGTTGGGAATGTAACCGGAATTAATGAAGTGCCGCGTAAATATTCTTGGGCGGCAAAACATCCGTTTTTAAGAACGCGGGTAAGACTTAAGAAAGAAATCGTGACAATTGGCGATGAAACCGTTGACCCAAATAAAATGGTTGGCACTTATGTGAAGCCCGAAGATTGGAATGCAATTATTTCTGACCCTGATGTTGTGGTGATTGATACACGCAATGACTATGAATATGAAATCGGCACTTTTAAAGGCGCGATAGATCCAAAAACCAAAACTTTCCGCGAATTTCCAAAATATGTTCGTGAAAATTACGATCCAAAAACCACTAAAAAAGTTGCTATGTTTTGTACGGGCGGCATAAGATGTGAAAAGGCTTCAAGCTTTATGTTAAAAGAAGGCTTTGAAACCGTTTATCACCTTGATGGCGGAATTTTAAAATATCTTGAAACTGTGCCTCAAGAAGAAAGCCTATGGCAAGGCGAATGCTTTGTATTTGATAATCGCGTGGCGGTTGGTCATGGGGTGACTTTGACCGATACAATCCTTTGCCATGCTTGCCGTGCGCCACTTCTTCCAGAAGATAGAGAGCATCCACATTATGAAGAAGGTATTTCTTGTCCGAAATGCCATGATACCCAAACCGAAGCCAATCGGGAAAGAGCGCGCGAAAGACAAAAGCAAATCACACTTGCCAAGGCGCGCGGAATAAACCATTTGGGTCGCCGCCCCGATGGTTATAAAGGCGCATAATGAAAGCAAGAGTGCTTATTATTGCGGGTTCTGACTCTGGTGGTGGCGCAGGTATTCAAGCGGATATAAAAGCGGTTACCATGAATGGTGGTTATGCCATGACGGCAATCACGGCAATCACGGTTCAAAATACAATTGGCGTTTTTGATGTTCATAATATTCCGCTAAAGACTATAAAAGATCAGATTGAATGCGTAGTTTCCGATATTGGTACAGATTGCATTAAAACCGGAATGCTTGGCAATCTTGAAACAACGGAATGTGTTGCCGATACAATTTCAAAAATTAATATTCCAAAAATCATTGATCCTGTAATGATAGCCAAAGGCGGTCATGAATTATTAAATTCAAAGGCAATTGATGCGGTCAAAACCTTACTTATTCCGCAATCATTTTTATTGACCCCTAATGCCCCAGAGGCTCAAAAGCTTACAGACATAGAAGTTATTGAAATTAATGGTCAAAGACGCGCCGCCGAAAAGCTTTTAAGGCTTGGTGCAAAATCGGTTCTTATCAAAGGTGCGCACACAGAAGGTAAGACTTTTATTGACTTGCTTGCGACCGAAAATGGCGAATTTTTCTTTGAGGCCGAACGCATAGAAACCACTTCTACGCATGGGACGGGATGCACCCTTGCCAGCACAATTGCAACATTTATCGCGCAAGGCTTTACAATTGAAAAAGCAATTGAAAAAGCGCGGGATTATGTTTTTGCCGCAATAAAGAATGCAAAGCCACTTGGCAAAGGTCATGGGCCTTTAAATCATAATTATATTTTAGACTAAATAAAAATAATCCGTATAAGTTCATAGAATTGTCACAACATTGTCGTGACTCTTTGTAATTTTAAGCTAGATTAAGCCGAATCCCAAAATGATTGGGCATTAATAAAAATCAATAAACTTGATAAAAGGTTTGGGCATGGTTAAGGTTTTAGAGGCTAAAGGCTTATTAAAAACATATGGGGAGCGTCGCGCTCTGGATAATGTTTCGGTAAGTATTAAATCTGGTGAGATGATTGCACTTATTGGCCCTTCTGGCTCTGGCAAATCGACACTTTTGCGTGCTTCAACTGGCCTTATTCTTACCGATAAAAATGGCGGCGAAATCACCCTTATGGGTATTGAAGTACAAAAAAATGGAGAGCTTGCCAATACCGCACGCCTTGCCCGTTCAAAAGTTGGATTTGTGTTTCAGCAATTCAATCTTGTAGGCCGCCTAAGCCTTTTTGAAAACGTTATGATGGGCACACTTGGAAGGCTGCCTTTCTTTAAAGGTTTTATGGGTTATTGGCCCAAAGCAGATAAAGAGCTTGGCATGAAAGCCCTTTCAAGGGTTGGCGTTGCCGAATATGCCGCGCAAAGGGCAAATACGCTTTCAGGTGGACAACAACAAAGAGGCGCAATCGCGCGCGCACTTGTTCAAGGCGCAAAAGCAATTTTCCTTGATGAGCCGGTGGCTTCACTTGACCCAGTTTCCGCAAGAAAAGTTATGGAACTTTTGGAAGATATTAATAAAAATGACAAAGTAAGCGTTGTCGTTTGTCTTCATCAAATTGATCTTGCTATTAAATATTGCAATCGCATAATCGCCCTTAAAAATGGGCAGATTGTATTTGATGGCCCGAAAGAAGCACTTGTAAAAGAAAAACTTATTGAAATTTATGGCGCGGAATATGATGAGGAAACAGGCGCGGCGGCGGTAAAAGAAGAAGAACCAATAATAGAGAAGCAAACTAGCCTTGCCGAAAAACTTAAAAATGCAGGTATTATCGCGCTCGGGGTTTTAATTTTTGGCTTTGCTTGCTTTAGTCTTTATAAGCAAATTTTCAAAGATAAGCTCAGTATGTCTGCTAAGGATGAAATCGCATTTTCAATTCTTGCCACTGAAAATTCACAAAATCAGCAAGCAAGATGGACACCATTACTTGAAGATATGCGCGCGCAAACTGGCCTTAAGATAAAGCCTTATTTCCAATCAGGCTATGCAGGTTTAGTGCAAGCCATGAATTATGGGCAAACCCATTTTGGCTGGTTCTCTAATAAATCTGGTCTTGAAGTTGTTAAGCTTGGCAATGCCGAGATTTTCCTAAGATCTTCAGATCCTTCTGGGGTAGATGGCTATAATTCAGTATTAATTGTAAATGCTAAATCAAAACTAGATTTAGACGATGTCTTAAAATGCGATAAATCGCTTGATTTTGGTATGGGTGATGCGTCTTCAACTTCTGGAACTTTGGCGCCGCTTGCTTATTTATTTTCTCCTAAAGGGATTGTTCCAAATAATTGCTTTAAAATCGTACGTTCGGCAAGTCATGAGGCAAATGTGCAATCTGTTGCTAATGGTTTATTACCAGTTGCAACAAATAATTCAACAAGCTTGCAAATGCTTGGCAAAGATAATCCTGATTTAGTTAGAAAATTAAGAGTTATCTGGACTTCGCCTTCCCTTCCCGAAGATCCAATTATTTGGCGTAAGGATTTAGATCCTGAAGTAAAAGAAAAAATCCGCGCTTTCTTTGTAAATTATGGAAGACAGGGCGATGACGCACAAAAGGCACGTGAAAGAAAAATCCTTGCCGATTTATCATTTGGCTTATTCCAGCCTGCGGATAATGGGCATTTAATTCCTGTAAGACTAATGGAAGCCAATGAAAACCTTATGCAAGCCCAAGCAACTGGCGAAGCAAGTAAAATTGATGCGGCACAAAAAGCTTTATTAGCAATACAGGCCGAAGCATCAAAATACATGCCGCCACCGCAACTTGCAACCGTACCAACAAGTGCCGAAGAAGCCGCAGAAGTGCAAAAAGCAATCCAACTTACTAAAGGTCAAAAATAATGACTAAGACTGATATATCTAACTCAAAATTTTATGGACAAGATATTAAAGCGCTTGCGCCGCCAATACGCCCTTTATCGGATAGGTTATTTGATATTCTGGTTTGGGGTGGGGTCATTTTACTTTTAATAGTAAGCTTTATACCTGCTGAGATTTATAAGCTTCCGCTTTTATTTACTAATTCAGAGAATATGCAGACTTTTACCCAAAGGTTTACGCATCCTGATTTTACCGATTGGAAGCTTTATGTGGGCGCTATGTGGCTTACGGTGCAGATTGCATTATGGGGCACATTTTTTGCTGTAGTACTTGCCATTCCACTTGGTTTTATGTGCGCATCGAATGTTTCGCCTCAATGGCTTGTTTGGCCAATGCGCAGGGTTATGGACTTTTTGCGTTCAGTTAATGAGCTTGTTTTAGGCACTGTTTTCCTAGTAGCGGTAGGGCTTGGCCCACTTGCGGGTGTGCTTGCACTTGCCCTTCACACTGCAGGGGTTTTGGCAAAACTATTCTCAGAAGCGGTTGAAGCAATAGATAGCAGGCCGGTTGAAGGGGTTAAAGCAACTGGTGCAACCAAGCTTCATGAAATTAAATGGGGCGTCTTGCCGCAAGTTGCGCCATTATGGACAAGCTTTGCGCTTTATCGTTTTGAGTCAAATGCGCGTTCGGCGACTGTACTTGGTCTTATTGGTGCAGGCGGTATTGGGCAAACTTTATTCGAAAATATTAATGCTTTTAAACATGAAGAAACCGCGGCTATCGTGGTGATAATTGTAATTGCGGTAAGCTTAATTGACCTTTTATCACAAGTAATGCGATCACGGCTTTTATAGTATTTTAATTATTTGCTTTTGTCACAAAACCGTCATAAAAGTTTAAAGTCTTGCAAAGGGAAAGTAATGTCAAAGCGATTCTATAAAATACTATTATTTTCAAGCGCTTTGCTTTTGCCCAATATTTGTTTTGCACAAGCATCTTTCAAAATTGATGGCACAACTCCCAAACTTAATATAGGTAAGGTTTCAATAAATTTTGGTGGCCGCGCGGAAATTGATACCTATGATATTAAAACCGATTTTGAAGAAGTAACGGGTCTTGCAAGTCGTGATTATTCACGCGATATGACTGCTTTAAGAAGACTAGTTTTGAATGCAGAAGGAAGAATAGGCAAAAATTGGAAGTTCCGAACCGAATATCATTTTATGCAAGATAAGGCCACTTGGACAGATGCCTATTTAGAATATTCAAAACCAAGCTATTCAGTTTATTTAGGTAGCAACCACCAAGCAAGTCCAATAGAAGGTCAATCGCCTCCGGGATTCTATAATTTCACCCAAAGGTCACTTGTTAATCTGGCATTTGCCCAAACAGGTAGAAATGTTGGCATAGCGGTACGCAAATTTTCTAAAAATTATCAGATTACTGCGGCATATTTTGGCGATACAATTAATGTGCCGTTGGAAAGGTATTTTTCTAGAAACTCTGGGTTTCAGGTACGTGCAACTTATGCACCTATAAATGAAAAAACCAATATTTTTCATTTTGGTGGATCATTTAGGTATAGAGAAAGACCAGATGATGGCTTTTACGCTTATAATGCAAGGTCAATACAATTTGTTACTGGCCCACAAAATATGCAATCTGGAAGTATTGCCAGAAGTGATACAAATTTTGGAGTTGAAACTTTTATAGTCAAAGGCCCTTTGAATATTATAGCAGAAGCACAAATAAATAATGTTAGAACTCTAAATGAAGACCTAAGCTTTTCTGGCGCATATGCTGATATTTTTTATGCACTTACTGGTGAATCAAGATCTTATAATGTAACGCGCGGCACAATGGGTAGCATTAAACCCAAAAATTCTGTTTTTAAGGGCGGCACTGGCGCATTAGCTATTACAGGGCGAATAGAATATCTTGACCTAAGAGATGGAAGCCTTGGATTGCCAAGTGCAAGTATTGCTTCATGGCGTAATCGTGGTGGTCTTGAGTATGGTTATGCCATCGGAATTAATTATTATTTAGCCGAAAGAGTATTTTTACGGGCGATGTATTCAGAAACTAAAATCGAAGATTCGCGTGGTTTTATTTCTAATAATGGTGTCTTGGTTTCAAACCCAATTGGCAATGGAACATCTGAAGTTTTCTCATTACGTACACAAATTGGTTTCTAATTCAAAAGTTTTTAATTCTAAGGGAGTTTAAATTGAAATTATCTCATATCGCGTTTTTATCTTTAGGTCTAGCAAGTGTTTTAAGTGCTTGTGGTGAAAAATCGCAAGCGCCGCAAACAAGGGATAGAATATCTATAGTAGGTTCATCAACCGTATTTCCATTCGCTTCAATTGTTTCAGAAAGAATGGCATCTAGCGGTGTTAATATTCCAAAAGTTGAATCTACTGGAACAGGTGGCGGTATTAAAATATTCTGTAGTGGAATCGGTGTTTCATATGCCGATATTGCTAATGCTTCAAGACAAATGAAGAAATCAGAGTTTGAAACCTGCAAAACCAATGGCGTAACTGAAATTGCAGAATTTAAAATTGGTTATGATGGTATTGTTATTGCCAATGCAAAAACTGGTGTTTCATTAAATATAACGCGCAAAGATTTATTCCTTGCTATTGCAAAAGAAGTACCAATCGATGGTAAGCTGGTAATTAATCCATATAAAAAATGGAATGAAATTAACCCAGAATTGCCTAATATTGATATTGATGTCATGGGCCCTCCTCCTACATCTGGAACGCGTGATGCATTTGCAGAATTAGTATTAGAAAAAGGCGCAGAAGAAATTGAGTTTTTCAAAGAATTGAAAAAATCTAATAGTGAAGAGTTTAAAGCTAAATCCACCGCAGTTCGTGAAGATGGCAAATGGCGCGATATGGGTGAAAACGATAATCTTATTGTGCAAGGTTTAACTTCAAACAAAACTTCGTTCGGTGTATTTGGATATTCTTTTTATGAAGAAAATAAAGATAGACTAAAAGCGGCAAGCATTAATAATCAAGCACCGGAAATTGAGAAAATTACTTCTGGCGACTATCCTGCTTCTAGATCTATTTATTTCTATGTCAAAAAGCAAAATATGCAGCTTATACCAAATATTGATAAATATATTGTCGAATTTATCTCAGATAAAGCAATTGGTACAAAAGGCTATTTAGTTGCCAAAGGTCTAATCCCGTTAAAACCTGAAGAATTAAAAGAGCAAATTGCAAATACAACTGCTTTAAAATCAATATCTTCACCAGAAAAATAAGATTGCAAACATTTTAAAAAAGCCCCAGATTTTTAAAATTCTGGGGCTTTTTTATTATTCTTCGAATGCGGCTTCGTCTAATTCATAATTACCAAAAACTTCTTGGACATCATCATCATCCTCTAAAGCTTCTAATAATTTCATTAAGCTTGTCGCTGCAGCACCTGTAACTTCAATAGTTGCATGAGGACGCCAAACAATATTCGCGCTTAATGCGTCGCCATATTTAGTAGTCAAAGCCTGTGATACTTCACCAAGATTTTCAAAGGCACAAGTAATAAGATGGCCTTCTTCATCAAATTCGCAATCATCCGCGCCCGCTTCTAATGCAGTTTCCATCATATCATCTTCAGAAGCTACACTTGCCGCAAATCTAATTTCGCCAACATGGTCAAAGCCTGAAGTGACTGAATTAGTAGTTCCAAGATTGCCGCCACTTTTACCAAAATATGTGCGAAGATTACCGCCAGTACGATTAAGATTATCAGTCAAGGTTTCAATAACCAAGCCAATTCCGCCAGGGGCATAGCCTTCATAGCGAACTTGTTTATAATCTTCACCGCCCGATGCCGAAGCCTGTGCAATTGCACGTTCAATTCTATCCTTAGGCATAGATTGTGCACGCGCATTATTAATAGCAAGACGAAGCCTTGAATTTGCGCTCGGGTCAGGTGCACCGATTTTTGCCGAAGTCGTTATCTCACGGGCTAATTTTGTGAAAAGTTTTGCACGAACCGCATCTTGGCGGCCTTTACGGTGCTGTATGTTTTTAAACTTACTATGTCCAGCCATTAAAATCTCTTTTGAATTAATTTAAGGCTTAATTACAGAAATTTTCAAAAAAGTAAACAATTTGAACATTTAGAATTTTACTATTACTGATGCACAACTATGTGTGTTTTCCTTATTATTTTCTTAGGTTTTTCTTTACGGTTTAAATGCATTTGTTTATAGATATTTTGAAAATAAATAAACGGAGAAAAAAATGACAATTCGTGTTGCCATTAATGGTTTTGGTCGTATCGGCCGCAATATTTTACGTTCAATAATTGAAAATGGGCGCACTGATATTGAAGTTGTAGGCATTAATGATCTTGGTCCTGCGGCTACAAATGCGCATTTATTGAAATTTGATAGTGTGCATGGTCGTTTCCCTGCTGAGGTTTCGGTTGATGGTGATTGCATAGTAATTAACGGCAAAAAAATCAAAGTTACTGCTGAGCGTGACCCAGCAAATCTACCTTGGAAAGAATTAAATGTTGATGTTGCAATGGAATGTACTGGCATATTCACTGCAAAAGACAAAGCATCTGCGCATTTAACTGCTGGCGCACGTAAAGTTCTTATTTCTGCCCCTGGTGAGAATGCCGATAAAACAATTGTTTATGGTGTAAACCACGACACAATTACTGCTGCCGATACTGTGATTTCAAACGCATCATGCACAACTAATTGCCTTTCTCCAGTTGCGAAAGTTTTAAACGATACTGTTGGTATTGTTAACGGCTTTATGACTACTGTTCACTCTTATACAGGGGATCAGCCAACACTTGATACAATGCATAAAGATTTATACCGCGCACGTGCGGCGGCAATGTCTATGATCCCAACATCAACTGGAGCGGCAAAAGCGGTTGGCCTTGTGCTTCCTGAGTTAAAAGGCAAACTTGATGGCGTGGCAATTCGCGTGCCAACTCCAAATGTTTCTGTTGTTGACCTTACTTTCAATGCGGCGCGCGCAACAACTATCGAAGAAATTAATAATGCGGTTATTGCTGCTTCTAATGGCTATTTAAAAGGTATTCTTGGCTATACTGCTGAACCTAATGTTTCTATCGATTTTAACCATGATAGCCATTCTTCTACATTTGCACTTGATCAAACCAAAGTAATGGACGGCAATTTAGTTCGTATCCTTTCTTGGTATGATAATGAGTGGGGCTTCTCTACTCGTATGAGTGATACTGCTATTGCTCTTGCAACTGCAAAATAAAATCAAAGCCTCCTTTAACGGAGGCTTTTTTAATTAAACTTAGAAAGAATAATTATGGCATTTCGTCGTTTAGAAGACCTATTAAAATTAGATTTAAACAATAAAAGAGTTTTGGTGCGTGTTGATTTCAACGTACCTATGATAGATGGTGAAATAACAGATGACACCCGCTTAAGGGCGGCGGTTCCCACCATAGCTGCACTAAGAAATACTGGTGCAAAAGTTATTTTGCTTTCACATTTCGGAAGGCCAAAAGGTAAAATAGAGCCATCTATGTCACTTGGACCAGTGGTAAAAGTTTTAGAGGAAATTCTTAGTGCAAATATTATCTTTGCGGATAGATGTTTTGGTCCTAGCGCAAAAGCGGCGATTGATAGCGTTGATGAAGGCTCAATTGTCTTGCTTGAAAATACACGCTTCGAAGCCGGCGAAGAAAAGAATGATCCTGAATTATCTAAGGCAATTGCGGCACTTGGTGATTATTATGTAAATGACGCATTTTCTGCGGCACACCGCGCCCATTCATCAACCGAAGGCGTTGCAAAACTTCTTCCGTCTTATGCAGGTGAAAACATGGCGCTTGAGCTAGATCACCTTGATAAAGCACTTGGTAATCCTGTGCGCCCAGTTATGGCAATTGTTGGCGGTGCAAAAGTATCTTCAAAAATTGACTTACTTGAAAACCTTGTAACTAAGACGGATTTTCTTGTTATTGGCGGCGGCATGGCAAATACATTTATTGCTGCAAGCGGTATAGATGTTGGCAAATCGCTTTGCGAAAAAGAATTATTCGATAAGGTTTTTGCAATTAAAGAAGCGGCGGCAAAAGCAAATTGCGAAATAATCCTTCCTATTGATGTTATTGCTTCTAAAGCTTTTGCGGCAAATGCCGAAAACAGAGCATGCCTTCCAAATGAAGTAACAGCAGATGAGATGATTTTAGATGCTGGCCCGAAAAGTGTTGAAGCTTTGGCGGCAAAAATGGCACTTTCAAAAACAATTATTTGGAATGGCCCACTTGGCGCTTTTGAGATGGAGCCTTTTGATATGGCAACAGTTGCGGCGGCTAAAGCTGCGGCGGCATTATGCCGTGAAGGCAAACTTATTGCGGTTGCCGGCGGCGGCGATACGGTTTCGGCACTTAATCATGCAGGGGTAAGTGAAGATTTCAGCTTTATATCAACTGCGGGTGGTGCATTCCTTGAATGGATGGAAGGCAAAGAACTCCCTGGGGTTAAAGCATTAGAATAGCGTTAAAGCTTTAGAAGCATAAAAATTGGCGACCAATTGGTCGCCTTTTTTTATTGGCTTTTTAATTAGCATTTACTAATTAGCCTTTTTATAAGTGCCTTCGCGCCTATCATCGGCCGCACCGATTAATTCACCGCGCTTTAATTGTATAGCATGAATACCAGAGTTTTCAGCGCCGCCACCGCCTGTCATTATATGACCACGCGCTTTTAAATCATTAAGAATATTATCGTCCATTCGTGAAAACTCAACATTAATTGGGCTTTTACGGGCAATAATATTTGGAAGATTTGATGCGTCTTGCGGGCTTAGGCCCCAATCTAAAACGCCTACTAACGTCTTTGCCACATATGCAATAATTGAATTTCCACCTGGGGAACCAAGCGCGATTTCAAATTCTCTATTCTCATCAAAAACAATTACAGGCGCCATTGATGAACGTGGCTTTTTGCCTGCTTCAACACGATTTGCATGAGGCGTTCCATCTTCTGCATTGGGAATGAATGAAAAATCAGTCAATTGATTATTTAAAAAGAAACCCGCCGCCATTCTTTGCGATCCAAAAATACTTTCAACGGTTGTGGTCATTGAAACAATATTTCCCATTTTATCAATAATAGTAAAATGACTTGTACCAGTGTTTGCGCCTGACCCATCTGGCTTTTTTACAAGTGCGCCTTTTGGTAAGCCAACTATTGGATTAAGGGTTGCGGTTTCTTTAATTTGTTTGCTTCTTTCAAATTGATAGTTTTTATCCATCATTCCATCAATTGGCACATTAACAAAATTATCATCGCCAACATAAGTATCGCGGTCAATATAAGCCAGTTTCTCTGCTTCTATTAAATAATGCCATGATTGTGCGCTTTGAGATTTCATATTAAAATGCTCTAGCATTCCAAAAATCTCAGCAAGCGCAATACCACCCGAAGAAGGCGGACGCATAGAACACATTAAGCGTAAGCGATAAGTAAAACAAAGCGCAGGCTTTTCAATTGCTTTATAATTTTCCAAATCTGACTTAGTAATTAATTCATTTTCGCCCTTATTGGTCGCGGCAATAATTTCATCTGCAATGCGCCCTTTATAAAAACTATTGGGATTTAGCGCGATTTCTTTTAGGGTTTTTGCGTATTCAAGATTTTTGAAATTTTCACCAATTTCAATTTTTTTCTCATTTGGGTAAAAATAAGTTTTCACCCCTTCCCCTGCCTTATCCCCTATCATATTAATAGAATTCACAAGGCGCGGCGAAACAATAAAACCATTTTGCGCAAGTAAAGTCGCGTTTTCAAAACCTTCGCGCCATTCAAGCTTACCATATTTATTATGCGCAAGCCTAAGCATAGCAATTACCCCCGGAACACCAACAGATTTTCCAGATTTAATTGCCGCGTAAAAATTCATTGGCTTGCCATTTTCAATGAATAATTCAGGGTTAGCGGTTTTTGGCGCGGTTTCCCTACCATCAAATGAAGTGATTTTACCTGATTTCGCATCAAAATAAACCATGAATGCACCACCGCCAATTCCCGAAGATTGCGGCTCCACAAGGCCAAGTACAGTTTGCACGGCAATTGCGGCATCTATAGCTGTGCCGCCTTTTTCAAGAATTTCTATTCCTGCATTTGTTGCATAAGGATTAGCGCTTGAAATCATCGCGCCATAAGTCCAATTTTTTACTGGTTTTGGCTTTAAATCCGCAGAAGCATTACTTGCTTCGATGGTTTGGCAAGAAACCAAAGAAAAACATAATATAAAGCCTAGTAATTTGCGCATTTTAACCCCGAGACAATATCCTTTAGCATATAAAAGATTCTAATCTTCAACTATTTCTCTTGCTTTACCCTTGGCAATAATAAAGCTTAGGATAATCGCAACAACGCCCAAAATTGCCGTATAAAAGAAGAAGGTGAAATAACCAATCGCCAAAGAAGAAGCATTAATACCAAGCTCCGTTGCAGGCTTAACAAAGCTTTCTTTCGGAAGCTTAGTGAATAATGGTTTTAAAAAGCTAAGTCCGCCCTTTTCGGCGGCAAATGCGGCGGCTTCAACTACACGACCTGAAAGCGCGGCAATTAATTTCCCTGGCAAGGCATAAAGCGAAGAAAAGAATGCATATTGGGTTGCGGTAAACCCTGCCTTAGTTAAACGCGACATATAAACCACTAATGCAGTACCTGCAAAACTTGCCGCAATATTATCAATACCAATCGCGCCCCATAAAATTGGTTGAATGCCGAATTGATTAAAGAATGGGAAAGGCGTATCCCCGAAAATTGCTATTAAGCCAAAGAATAGGTTTGAAATTGGCTGCATAAATGCACCAATTACAAGACATTTAAAGACATCAAGTTTTAGCATTGCCCAACCAGCAATCCCGACCCCAAAAGCTGATGCAAAAAGACCAAAGCCTTTTTGCGCAATAGCAATTTCATCTTTTGAGAATCCTGCCGCTAAATATAATGGCCCTGCAACATTCAAAAGGAAATCCGCTATACGATAAAGACAAATAAATACTAAAATTAAACTTGCAACATTTTCAAAGCGCGTGAAAAATTCTTTTAATGGCGCACCCAAAGCATTATCAAAATATGCCGCAGGCTTAGTGTCGATTTTCGGAATTTTCATACTTGCTATAAATACAATGAAAAGACCAATTGCGGCATATAGGAATTGTTGCCAAACACCCCAAGGCTTTGCGGTAATTGCGGCTTTCATTGCATCAAATCCACCATAAATATCGCCAACAAGCCATGAAATAGGTTCAGCTTTGCCAGAAAGGCCAGTTGCCACAAAAGCGGCACCAAGACACATAATTAAAAGTCTTACGCCCCATTCAACCAATTCCAATATTGGACGATTTGGAATATGTGCAGGCGGTACCCATCTTGGTGAAGGCGGCACCGCTTCTTTTGGCGCGAAAATAGTTGCCAAAACAGGAATAATCATTAGCGCGGCCATAGTAAGATAGGCAAAAGTCCAACCTATTTGCTTGTATTCATCACCATTAAAATATTGTGCAACTAAAAGCGGAACCGCGCCCGATACCAATATTGCAACTCTATAGCCCCATTGATAAGTTGCGGTTAAAATACCAAGCTTTTTCTCATCGGTTGAAACTTCAATACGCCAAGCATCAATAGCAATATCTTGGGTTGCCCCTGCAAATGCAATCAAGCTTGCCATGATTGCAAATGGTATAAGGCTTTTAGAAGGGTCGCAATTGGCAATTATTATTAAACCAATAACCACTAAGAATTGGGTAAAAATCATCCAAGATCTTCTGCGGCCTAATAATTTATCAAGTATAGGCAAACCAACTTGGTCAACAAGTGGCGACCATAAAAACTTCAATGAATAAGTAAGGGTTGCAAGCCCCAAAAGGGTAATAATAGATAAAGATATACCAGATTCAGCAAGCCAGATTGCAAGAGTTACACCTGCTAATTGGTTTGGAACACCTGACGAAAAACCAAGTCCAAACATAATAAGAGCCGAGCGTTCAAAAAACGCCGCAATGCCTGGTTTTTTTATACTTGAATTATCATTAGCTTCAGTTTGTGTATCTGTCATATCGCCCTCAGTCATTTTTGTTAAAATGACTGGTTTGACGAAATTTGCAATATTAAAACTGACTAAGCTACATATGTTTGTAGGTTTTCAGAATTTATCCATTTGAAAAGTATATTTTCAAGCGCTTTTGCCTCAAGTGGCTTGGTGATGAAATCATCCATACCCGCCGCTATGCACACTCTTCTATCTTCTTCCATTGCCGCCGCAGTAAGGGCAATAATAGGAAGATTTTTATGGGTTTTGCGTAATATTTTAGTGGCATCTAACCCGTCCATCACAGGCATATGCACATCCATAAATACTAAATCATAAGGTGCGGCTTTTAATGCGCTTATGGCTTCTTCACCATTTTGAACTGCAACTACATCACAGCCTGAACGCTCTAATAATGATTTTGCAAGCAAAGCATTAATGCGATTATCTTCGGCAAGTAATATGCGCACGCCCTTATGGGTTTTACGTTCAATTGCTCTTTCATCATTCGCTTCAATTTGAATATTTGTAACTTTTTCAAATGCAAGCTCTACTCTTTCAATCAATGAAGCATGTCTTAATGGTTTAATTAAATAGCCAACTGCGCCTTTTTCACGATATGTTTCGATTAAGTCACGCTTTTCTTGACCGATTAATGAAATACATGGATTTTTAAGCCAAGCTTCTTCACTTTGGGTAAAATCTGCATCCAATAAAACTAAATCGCATTTTTTAGCTGATTTAGGATCATTAATACGTTTAATTTCTGCACCTTTTTGTTCAAGATTAGTTTTTATTGCGCCAAATAGGATTTCAGAATTTGTTGCAATACCAATTTGTTTATTTAAAAGACTTTGGTTTATATTTCTTGATTCAATAGTTTCAAAAGGTAAATCGGCAAAGAAAATACTTCCGCCGCCTTCACGATCTAAGAGGCCAACTTGCCCTGACATTGCCATTGCAAGCTTTCTTACAATCGCAAGTCCAAGACCTGTTCCACCATATTGTCTTGTATGAGAGCTATCGGCCTGCGCAAATTCATCAAAAATTACCTCTGACTTTGCTTTTGGAACGCCAATCCCTGAATCTTCGACGGCAAAGCGTATATAATTTAGTTTAGGAACTGAAAGCCTAATTAATACCCCGCCATTTTGTGTGAATTTAACCGCATTAGATGTAAGATTAAGTAAAATTTGACGAAGTCTTCCGTCATCACCCATGCATTTTTTAGGAATATTGCCTTCAATTGCCACTGCAATTTCAAGACCTTTTTCATGTGCTTTTGGTGAACAAATTTCTGCGATTGATTGCACGGTATGTAAAGGATCAAAAGCTATCGACTCAAGTTCAATTTTCCCTGATTCAAGTTTGGCATAATCAAGAATATCATTCAAAAGACTTAAAAGGTGCTGCCCTGATTCTTCGACTGAATTTAGCCATGACCTTTGTGAAGATGATAATTCAGAAAGCCCCAAAAGCCCAGCCATACCAATAATACCATTTAATGGTGTTCTGATTTCATGGCTTAGTGTCGCAAAAAGCATAGTTTTGGCGCGTGCAGTTTCATCGGCATCTGGCCTAAATACCCCAAGTATAGAGCCATCTTCTCTTTCACTAAAGCTCCAGCCATGGCGATTTTCAAACCAAGGTGCGAATGAACCAAGTGCGGCTTCATCTTTAAATCTATGCTTGGCAATATTATTTGTGCCAAGCACTCTTCCGTTTTTGCCTGCTAAAACTGCGGCATCGGGTATATCATTTAGTGTAAAATTTAGACTATTCATATTTGCATAATGACACAATCTGGTTAAAAAATTGCGTTAATACAAGAAACCAATTATTAATCATAAAATATAAAAAAATTGAAAGTAAAAAAATGACAAAAGAAATCTTAATTGAGAATTTAACAAAACTTTCTACTATTGCAAAAGAGCGCAATATCGAAAGCCTATTTAATGAAACTTCAAGATTAGATAATTTTTTCTTATCGCTTCAAGATTTATATTTTGATTTTTCAAAATGCCAAATTTCCGATGCCGAACTAAACACGCTTATTGATTATGCCAAAGCAATTGGTATCGAAGAAAAAAGAAGCCAAATGTTTAGTGGTGAAGCCATTAATTTCACAGAAGATAGAGCCGTGCTTCATGTCGCTTTAAGAAATCCAAAGCGTGATTGGATCGCAAAAGGGGAAAAGCTTGGCGATGTAATTGTAAAGCAAATGGAAAATGCTTCAAAATTTGCGCAATCTATTTATGATGGCACTATAAAAGCGAAAAATGGCGAAAAATTTAGCGCAATTATTCATATTGGTATTGGCGGATCTGACCTTGGGCCGCGCGTTATTTACGAAGCTTTAAAACCATTCAAAGCCAAAGGCCCAGAAGTTAGATTCTGTGCTAATATTGAGCCTACTGAATTTGAGGCCGCAATTAATGGTCTTGACCCTGCTACTACTTTAGTGGTTTGCGTATCTAAGACATTTACAACAATTGAAACCCTTACTAATTTAAAGCTTGCGCGGGATTGGCTTCAGGCGTCGATCGGTACAGATGATATGGCGCATTTAGTGGCAATTTCCGCCGCGCCCGCCAAAGCGGTTGCCGCAGGCTTTGCCGCAGAGCGTGTTTTTGGTTTTGAAGAATGGGTTGGCGGTCGTTATTCGCTTTGGTCGGCGGTTGGCTTAACCCTTGAAATGGCATTTGGTACAGAGATTGTTGCTTCAATGCATGCAGGGGCGGCGGCGATGGATAATCATTTTGAGACCGCGCCAATTGAAAAAAATATTCCATTAATAGCTGGACTTATCGGTTATTGGAATCATGAATATTTGGAATTCAATACAAGGGCGATTATTCCTTATGCTTTAAGGCTTAAATTATTGCCGCAATTCTTGCAGCAATTAGACATGGAATCCAATGGTAAGTCGGTAAATTCAAAAGGCGAAGCGATTAAAATATCGGGCCCTGTTGTTTGGGGCGCCGAAGGCACAAATGCACAGCATGCCTTCTTCCAACACCTTCACCAAAGCCCACAAATTAATCCTGTAGAATTTATTTTAATTACGAATGATGGTTTGGGGCATGAAGCATCGACACGTTTAACTCTTGCCAATGCACTTGCACAATCAGAAGCCTTAATGCGCGGAAAATCATTAGAAGAAGTAACTTCGCAAATGAAATCTTCGGGCGCTTCGGATGAAGAAATAAAGCTTATTGCACCGCATAGAGTATTTAGCGGCAATAGACCAAGCCTTAGCATCGTAATGAAAGAATTAAATGCCTATAATCTTGGGGCACTTTTATCCTTTTTTGAACACAGATGCTTTGTTGAAGGAAAATTATGGGATATAAATTCATTCGACCAATGGGGCGTTGAACTTGGCAAAGTTATAGCGCTTGAAATCAATAATGACCTTTTGAATGGTGCATCTGAGAAACGTGACATTTCTAGCAAAAATTTAATTAAACTTTTGCAAGATTTAGGTGTATAGTAGGAAATTGATACTGCGCAAAAAACAGATTCAGATTTTATATTATTATTCATTGACTTAATCAATAATTTCAATTTAATTGCAAAGGTCAAAGAGGTATTTTATGAATTTTAGTTTCAAAAATGTTCGATTTTAAAAGTTCAAATTCCAAATCGCCTTTATTCTCTAAGCGCGATATAGTGCAAAAGGGAACTTGCAGCATTTTGGCAGCTATTTTTTGTGCGCAAAAGGCATTTGCTAAGCCAAGCGCCAAGTCAATTAATGACGATTATGCGGCGGCTTTTGCGCTTTGTCTTTCGCCGCCTCCGGCAAAATTCATAAATTTGGAAATTGATGATTTTTCAAATAAAAAAATATATTTACGTTTTGCTGTACCTTATATTTTTTCAGGTAAGCTTCCGCTCATAATTTGCTGTCCTGATTCTGAGGCACTTTCAGAAAGCTATGATATTATGACTGGCGCTGTATGTGCCAGAGGTTATATTTTACTTACAATACTAAGTGAAGAAATTAATATTCCACCGAATGTAGAACCACTAGCATTTAAAAGCATGCGCCGGGCTTTAAATATAAGACTTGCGCTTGATAAATTGAATGAGATTAGCCTTGCATTAGGCGCGGATAGAAATAAAATTGATACAAATTCAATTGGTGTTGCTGGTCATGGTGAAGGCGCTTGGACGGCGCTTGAATTAATTGGATGGGGTCGTGGCCTTATACCTAATTTTGATCTTGCCGATGCACGTATTAAATCGGCATTCGCTTTAAACCCTTCAAATTTAAGCCCTAGCCTTTATGCAAAACGCAAAGCAAATAATAATGCTTCATATGGGCGTGGTTTAATTGCCGGTGATTTAAACTATTTACCGACATTTCCTGAAGGATCTGGCTTATTTGCACTTGGCCTCCCACCAGTTCGTAAAGGTTTTGGCGGCATACTTGGAAAGTTTTCTAACCGAAACCGTAAAATTGAAGCGGATAAGCCACAAACTGAAATGCTTGCAGCCTCACTTGCGGCGGCGGGATTATTTTTCGACTGGTCACTTAAAAATCAGAAATCTCGCATTTATGACCTTGCGGGATTAGACGGAAGAGTTATTCCACAAACTAATAATCAAATGACATTCACAAGAGCTTGATAATTTAAAAAATTTTAAATTATTTACACAATTACTCTTTTAAAACCGCAATTTAATATTATGTTATAAAAAACCTTAATATAATTATGGTTTAGGGGGCATTATGAGCGATAGTGAAAAAAATATAGTTGAACAGGCGAAAACTGCGGAATTAGTGGCGGTTAAAACTGATACTTTGCCAAGCGTACAAGTCGCAAGAACCGAGCTTGTTAAGATTCGCTCTCAATTATCACTAGACGATAGAGCAAGCATTTCAAACTATGGCGATCAAGCACAAAGAAATGTGGTTGCATTTGCCGATAAAATTCTATCGCAAACTAAAAATAAAGAGCTTGGTGAGACTGGCAAATTATTGGTTGATATTATTTCCAAAGCCAAAGGCCTTGACCCTGCATCAATACAAAATAAAGGCTTTTTAGGAAAGCTTTTTGGTAATGCCCGCGCCGAAGTTGAAAAATTCAAAGGCCGCTATGAAGATGTCGCAAGTCAGATTGACGGCATTTTAATCCAGCTTGAAAAACGCAAAGATGGCCTTCGCCGTGATATTGCGGTGCTTGACGATTTACATGAGCAAACTGCAAGCTCTATTGCGCAATTATCTGCTTATATCGAAGCCGGTGAAGAATTTGCCGCAGAGATGAAAACCACGCGCCTACCTGAACTTAAGGCACAAGCCGACCAAGCCGCACTTGACGGTGATGGCCTTATTGAAGCGCAAACTTATAATGATGCCGTTCAAGCGCTTGAGCGTTTAGAAAAAAGAGTATTCTATCTTAAACAAGCCAAGCAAATTGGTATTCAACAATTACCACAAATTCGTATTGTTCAATCAGGTGATGAAACCCTTATTGAATCATTACAGGCTTCAACGCGCCTTACTATTCCATTATGGAAGCAAAAAATGGTGCTTTTGCTTGGCTTAAGCCGCCAAGAAGAAGCCCTTGAAATGCAAAAGGCGGTTACCGATGCCACTAATGAAATGCTACGCCAAACATCATCAATGATGAAAAAACAAGCCATTTCAATTGAAGAGCAATCACAGCGCGGCATTATTGACATTGAAACCCTTGAACAAGCCAATAAGGATTTAATTGAAACCATCTCAGGCGTTCTATCTGCCCAAGAAGAAGGCAAGAAAAAGCGTGCGGAAATTGAAATTCGTATGAATGAAATGACTACGGAGCTTAAAACCGCACTTGTTCAATCTTCAAGTATTGATAGATAATTATGAGCCGTCCTGTAAGAAATTGGGAAGACCTTAAACGCAATTTGCAAAACCCAAATCGTGCAGTTCCTGCTGCGATGATTGTATTTTTATGGGCATTATTGGGTTTCAATCCTTGGGTTGGTTTTGGGCTTATGTGGGGCGTTTTTGGTACGCTTGGAATTATTGGCAATAAAAAGGATTATGATAAGTATCAAGATCAACAAGAATATGATTTTACTTTTAAAGCCAAACAAAATTCATTGCCTGAGCCTGAAAAACCAAATGAAACAATTGAGTCGCTGCATTTACAAGTAATCAAAGATGCCGCCGAAGATTTTGCGATTATCAAGGCCGCTTCAAGTACTGCATCAGGAAGCCTTGGCGAAAATCTACGTTCAATGACAGGTAATATAACCAATATTGAAAATGGCCTTATTAAAGCACCAAATCAATTATCAAATGTACAGCGTTTATTTACTTATTATATTCCTGCAACTGCGGATTTATTAAATGCGCGCGGTGTTGCCGTTAATAATAATGATGAAGCCAAAATAACAGAAATCGACAGCATGGTTGCGCGTCTAAAACTTGCATTTGATGATTATCTTTTACGCTTAAACGGGCAAGACAAAAAAAGCGTGGATATTGACTTAAAGCTTCTTGAACAATCATTGGCGCAAGAATTCACACATATAGATATTAGTAAAGTTAAATAAATACTTGCAATATAAAATTAAGTTTTGCAACTATATCGTATTTGTAAATTGGTGGAACTTTACAAAAATTACAAATACAGGTTTCAAGTAATGTTTGAATTTTTTATCATTATATTTTGTGTACTTATAGGTTTTATTTACAATTTTGCGCATGCGATAAGTGGAGCAGATGAATATGGCAATAATAAATTTGAAATATTTCTTAGCAATTTAAATAAATTATTTAAAGATTTTCAAAATGATGGTTCAGAACCTGAATCTGAACCTGAAAAACCTGAACAACCTATTATTTTTCGTCACATGGAAATTATAAAAGACGCAGAAGATGAAATTGCAATAATTAAAGGTGCAGCAAATGTGGCATCGGGTTCTTTAGGTGAAAATCTTCGTGCTATATTATTTAATATAATCAATATTGAAAACGGTCTTATTAAAGAACCTTTACAATTATCAAATGTGCAGCGCATTTTTACTTACTATATACCTGCTATTATAGATCTTTTGAATGCACGTGGCGTTGCCGTTAATAATAATGATGAAAAGAGAATAATTGAAATTGATGCAATGGTCAGAAAAACTAAAATTGTTTTTGATGACTATCTTTTACGCTTAAACGGGCAAGACAAAAAAAGCGTGGATATTGACTTAAAGCTTCTTGAACAATCATTGGCGCAAGAATTCACACATATAGATATAAATAAGCTTAAGTCATAAAAATCTTGCAAATTTAAGCATTTGCAATAGAATGGCTTTATGGTCACTAAACTTGAATCTGGCGCACAATTAGCAATTCACGCCCTAAGGCGTGCAAGCCTTAAAGAAGGTATGTGCCCAATCACAACTG
>CAYUCW010000027.1:21701-28567 GCA_964443435.1 uncultured Caulobacteraceae bacterium
ATTCACGCCCTAAGGCGTGCAAGCCTTAAAGAAGGTATGTGCCCAATCACAACTGATAAAACTATACATGCACAATTCGCCATGCGCGAATTTATAAATGCTTTATTTAATGCCGGCCGCAAGCTTAATTTAGGCGAAGTCGGCTCACTTGAAGCCACCCCCGATGAAAGAACTTTATTAAATGTTTTATCGGCGGCGCAAGATGATGATAATGATAATACTATTGCCGCACTTAGGTGGCTTTTGGGTAAAGAGCCTGATGAAGAAATTTTAGCTAAAGCCGATAAAGCAGGGCATGCGTTTTCTGCGGCTGGCTGGGTATGGGATAAACCATCACCCACGCGCACCAAAGAGCCACCATATGGCGTTAAGCCCGTTAGAGAAGTAAGATAGCCTTAGGTGTTTTTTGCGGGTATCCATTTGACATCAAGCTTACCCATGTCATTGGCAAATCTTGCAAGTACAAATAATAAATCAGATAAGCGATTGGCGTAAATAAAGCATAATTTACTTGCACTATCGGTTTCGATTAAATGTGCAATTTCGATTTCTGCGCGTCTGGCAATTGTTCGCGCCAAATGAAGATGCGCACTAAGTTCAGTGCCGCCAGGAAGAATAAAACTATCGAGCGGTGCAATATTTTCATTGAAACTATCAATAGTATTTTCAAGCCAGTCAATTTGTTTTTGAGTAATTCTTAAAGGCTTATAGCTTAAGTTTTCGTCTTTTTCAGGATTGGCAAGATCGGCGCCAAGATCAAATAAATCATTTTGAACTTGCGATAAAGCTTCATCAATATTTGCATAAAGATTTGAATAAATACGGGCAATGCCAATGCAAGAATTACATTCATCAATTGCGCCAAATGCCTTAAACCTTTGATTAGTCTTGCTTAGCTCTTGCCCATTGGCAAGGCGGCTTGTGCCATTATCACCAGTTTTCGTATATATTTTATTTATAGTGACCATTAGTTTGCTTTTGATTTAATATAGAATAATACCATAAGAAGTATGACAACAATAAATTGAGCAATAACCCTTAAACGCATTAATTTATTAGAGCGCGATCGTGCCTTGTCAGATGTAATGCCAAGATTAACAATGCCAAATATAAGCACTATTAAGACCACTGCTAGTCCTATAATTAGAAGAATATTACTCATTAAATTACTTTCTATTCAGGCAATTTTGGCTTGCCATAATAATAGCCTTGAAGACCATTAATCCCTATTTCCTTTAACGTTTTAGCCTCAGCTTCGGTTTCAACTTTCTCTGCTATTGTTTCAATTCCTAGTGTATT
Organism: uncultured Caulobacteraceae bacterium; assembly: GCA_964443435.1. GTDB lineage: Bacteria > Pseudomonadota > Alphaproteobacteria > Caulobacterales > Aquidulcibacteraceae > Pseudaquidulcibacter. The sequence continues at coordinate 23,001 of CAYUCW010000027.1, forward strand.
TGATAATCTATCAATTGCCGCAACAAAATCACGCTTTTCACTTTGTTCAGCTATTTTATCAATATAATAGCCATCAATTTTAACTTCATCAAATGGTACATTTAGGAATGTTTTAAATGATGTATAGCCAGAGCCAAAATCATCAAGAGCAATTCTTGCATTATTCTTTTTAAGAATATTGGCAAAATTTGAAATTATATCAATATTTTCAATTGCAATTGTTTCTGTAAGCTCAATAGTTAGGTAATTATCGCCAAAATTTGAGCTGGCAATTATATTCTCTATTTCTTGACGGGCATTATTATCATTTAAAGTACCCCCCGATATATTTATCGCGAGACTTAAATTATTATTATTTTTAATATTTTTTATTGCAAGCTTTAAAGATGAAATGTCTAAATCACGAATCTTACCGGTATATTCGGCGGCCGGAATAAAATCATTTGGCATTATAAGATTATTATCTTCATCTTTAATGCGTGCCAAACATTCATAACGAATAATGCTTAAATCTTTTGAAGAAATTATCGGCTGATGAAATAATAATAAGCGATTATTTTTTAATGCGCTTTCGAGCTTTTGCGATTGTATAATAAATAAATCATGGTTCTTTATATTATTTAGAATTTGCAGAGTAATAATTTCATTTTCAAGTTTTAAAATGAATTTATCGTTTCGCGCTTCGCCCAAACTATTGAATTCGGTTTCATTAATACCAAAAACGTCAAATAGCTTCGGAAGGCTATCTGGAAAATCATTAATATCTAAATTATAATTTCCTAATTCCCAAACTAATTGCCCATTTTTAAAAAAACATTTTTTTTCTAAGACTAGATTTAAGACAAACCAACGCAAGGACTTTCCAATTTTTGGAATCCCAATTTTATCTCTTTTAGTTTGCTCATTTTCGTCTTTAAGCATGCTTTATTTTTCCAAATATATTTAATTGCATGTTTTGACGTTTAGGTGAAGCCTTATATTTTTATAAATTGCTGTTGGCACAGAATCTGCTTTTATTAAGGTATGATTAATAATTTGCCATCAGTTCAGTTAAATAATGTACCAAAACGGGACATAATTGCACCTGTGACAAAAATAATGGCAACCGAGATAAAGCCATTTATCCCAAATCCACAATCAAAATATAAAAATAGCACGAATAATTCATATTCACGCCCTTCAGGATTTAATAGCCAAACTATAAACCCTTTATTTGCAGCGCATATTTTATTTGAAGCAGGCGAAGGTGGAAATGAAGATGCTAAAATCTATGGTAATCGCGCTTATAATAAAAAAGCAAATGCGGTAAAGAATCTTTGGGCTATTGCCTGATTAATTAATCTTCGCCATTCCAAAAGCCGCCACCAGATTCAGCAATATTTACAATAATACCGCCAATCATATCAAGCACGCACATAATCATTATTAAAAAGAATGTAGTGGTGGCATAGCTTTCTACCGAAAGAAAAAGCACAATAGATCCAAGTGCCATTAAAACCGCCAAAGTATGGTGAATAATCGCAAATTTTGAACTTGCGACCCCTCTAATAAGTTCGATAAATAGAATTATTAAACTAAAGGCCACTAAAAGGTCACCGCCGGAAACACCCCAAGGCGCACCCGATGGCATAGTCAGTACAAAATTGGATTTTTCCATATTTTCTACAAATACATCAACACCACGCGAACCCGATGATATGCCCGCAAAAAGGCTATAAATCCCTACAGGCAATAACATAAATGGAAACATATCGTAAAAGCGTTGCATGTTTTCTTAATATTCTAATTTGGTTAAAAAGTATTAACAAAAAAACTATCTATATTTCAGATATTTTTCCAGTCTTTCTTCTTCTTGTACCAAGCCATATTACGCCCAATAAATCAGTTAGTGCCGCAAGCAATCTATCAATATTAGTATATTTAGAAGCGCCGGTTTCGCGCGGTCTATGATTAACTTCTATAAATTCACAATCAAAGCCAGCTTGTTTTACAAGTGCCGCCATATAGCGGTGCATATGATCAAAATAAGGCAATATTGCAAATATATCGCGTCTTAATATTTTAATGCCGCAGCCAGAATCAATTGCGCCATCTTTTAACAAAGCTTGCCTTACACTATTTGCAATTTTAGAAGCATTCTTCTTAGCTTGCGAATCTTGACGTTTAAGCCGCATACCACCAATAAATCCAAGATTTTTGGGGGCATCACTTCTTGTTAAATGCCTATAAAGCCTAGGAAGGTCAGCAGGGTCATTTTGCCCGTCGCCATCAAGCGTACCAATAAATTCACCTCTTGCTTGTCTAAAGCCCGAATATATTGCCGCACTTTGCCCTGAATTAAACTCATGGGCGAATACTCTTAATCGCGGGAAATCTGCTTTTGCCGCTTCTAATATAGCAAGTGTATTATCTTTTGATTTATCATCGACAATAATAATTTCGAAATTAAACCCTTCAAGCGCAGTATTAATTTCTTCAATTAAATTTATAATAGCCCCAGATTCATTATGAACAGGGACGATAATAGAAAGCTCAATTTTACTCATATTCTTTAATAGCATTTAATTTTTATTTGACTAGAGCGCAATGCGTTCAGTGGTAAAACCTGAAAAGTAAAATCGCCCAGAAACATTTGCCGCATAAAAAACGCCCTCCAAACTGGCGGGCGCATTTTATAAAAGTAATAATAATTAGCCGATTACAGCCGCATCATCAGTTTCGCCAGTTCTAATGCGAAGTGCCGATTCAACATCAAGAACGAAAATTTTACCATCGCCAATTTTGCTTGTATTAGCAGCAGTAGAAATAAGCTCTACTAATCTTTCAACAGCGCTATCGCTTACAACAGCTTCAATTTTAACTTTTGGAAGTAATTTTACTTCATATTCAGCGCCACGATAAACTTCAGTTTTACCTTTTTGACGTCCATAACCACGAACTTCAGATACTGTTAAACCAGAAACTCCAGCTTCGCCTGCTGCATCTAGAACAGCATCAAGTCTACTTGGTTTAATAATTGCGATTACTAATTTCATTCTTATCCCCTTTTAATAGTGCCAAATTCTATATAACGTCAATTAAGGTGTGTATATAGGTTATTTGTGCCCCATTTTCTAAACAATTCAAGCATTGGTAATGTAATTGATACTTTTTTTATTTTTCAACACAATATTCACTCAATGATTCATAAAATACAATCAAGTATTGTTGTTTTTTTGTGCATGATTGCCCAAATTGTGAGCGTTTACTAATTTGCGAATCTTCACAGGTTTAAACGCCTTTGTGTTAGGCTCTATATAAATTCTTTTTGAAGCCTCTATGAAAAGCACGCCCCCTAAGCTTGGCCAAATTTTAGAGCCAAAACTTTCAATAAGTTTTGCAAAAATAAATACACCGCTTGCATTCAAAGGCGGAAAAAATATGCTTCTTTTTATGCTTCTTATATTAAACAAATTATCGGTAAGGATTTTTCTTATTTGCCCTCTTGTGAAAGGCACGCCAAATCCAAATGGATTATTATCTATTCGCGACCAAACCCCACGACGATTAGGAACGATTAAAATCAGAGAGCCTTCGGGCTTTAATACACGCCATAATTCATTAATGGTTTCGTCAATATTAATTGAGTTTTCAAGACAGTGTATAGCAAGAATTTTATCAAAACTATTATCTTGAAATGCAAGGCTATTTAAATCACCAATAAACACCCGATTAGGATATGTATTACTAGCAAGCGGCGCTTCCGTCATTTCAACGATTCTATAACCAAGAGTTTTTTCAAGAAATGGTATAGAATAAGATAAACCCAAGATGTCATCATTCGCAGTTTGCGGCCAAATCTTATTTATTTCCTTAGAGATAAAATGACATACAAGCTTGCCAAGCTTATCTTGATAAAAATTCTCAATCAGGTTTAAATCAATTTTCATTTTGGACTATAGTTTTTATGATTGAAGTTATACAATTTCCATGCCTATCAGATAATTATGGGTATTTAATTCATAATAGTGAAACAAATTATACAATCTCGATTGATAGCCCCGATGGCGATGAAATTATAGCACAAGCAAAAAAAAACAAGCTAAAAATTAATGCTGTCTGGAATACACATCATCATTTTGATCATGTTGGCGGCAATGATAAAATCAGAGCTGAATTTAATGCAAAAATTATTGCACCTAAAGAAGTGAAAGATCGTGGTCATTATGTCGATGAAATAATTGATGAAAATTCAAAAATTTCTTTGGGCGGTATTGAACCACAAATCATAGACCTAAGTGGTCATACATTTGGGCAATTGGGCTTTTATTTTAAAGACCATAATATTGCATTTATTGCCGATGCTTTGTTTTCGCTTGGCTGCGGAAGATTATTCGAAGGCGATGCACAAATGGCATATAATAGCCTTCAAAGATTATTATTACTTAATGATGCCACCCATATTTATTGCGCCCATGAATATAGTCTTGCCAATGCACAATTTTGCGAAAGCCTGAATCTTAGAAATGATAATTTGGATAGAAGAATTAAAGAAATCCGTGAACTAAGATCACAAAATCTTCCAACTATTCCATTTAGTTTAGGGCAAGAAAGATTTGCCAATCCATTTTTATTGCATAATCAAGATGCAATCCGCGAAGCCTTAGGTGCCCAATATAGGGATAGCGAATTATTCGGCTATATTCGAAAATTAAAAGATAATTTCAAAACCTAATTAGAGATAATTGCGCGTTTTATAAGAATGCTTGACGGGCGGCCGGCATAACCAATTCCTGGCGTAAGTCCAAGTTCAAGCGTATTCTCATTTATAATGGCATAGGCTTGTGCGCCGCGATTAATTCTTACAAGTCTTATATTGCGCTTTTTTACTTTGTCTTCGGGCAAAGTATTTATGGCATCTATCGCCCTATCCAAAGCATCGGCAACCAAATATGGCGGCAATGCCCCGGTGATTTCCATTCTTAAATTTGGCATAAGCTTGGGATTAAATTTATAAACTTGATTTTGCGCCAAGGATTTAAGACTACCTTTATATCCAGATTCAATCGGGTCAACATTTGCGGCACGGCTTATTTTATTTGCCGCAAGACCTTCACGAATATTATTAACATATAGGGTTGTGCCGCCCAAAGAATTTAATCTTAATAAAACTTGCCCTGCGTCATTTTTGAAAAATTCATCACCTCTTGGGCCAATTGTTGGCTTAAGCACCCAAACTTCATCGCTGGTTTCAAACTTAAGCAAAGCATATTCTTCTTTGGTTCTATCAAGAACAAATCTTATATCGTCACCTGCTTCATAAAGACTGCTTGATTTTTTATTTTCGGCAGGGGCAGCGGGGAAAAGCGTTTTGAAGCTTATGCTATCTTTTGGCTTGGTTGGTTGAGAGTATGAAACACTAACACCACTAAAGACATGCAGGAGCAAGCCATAAGCAATTATTCTTGCAAGCTGTTTTAGTCTCAATAATACTATTTCAAACTTCATAATTGCCATATAACTTATGATTATGGCAATTTAAGGCTATTCGCAAGAATAATACTGAAACTTTTTTAATTATTATTAAT
>CAYUCW010000028.1:0-18851 GCA_964443435.1 uncultured Caulobacteraceae bacterium
TTTTAAGATTATCCCAAGGTTTCCGCAAGGCTTTTTGGTAAGCCAAATAAAGGCCCAGAAGATAATAAAAGAATAACCGAATTTTCTTCTAATTTCTTTGAATAGTCCAAAACAAATTCGGCTGTTTCTGCTTTTATAGTTTTAATGCCTGTGGTTTTAACGCGCTCTATAATTTCATCATGACTTAATTGGCTATGGCTTCCGGCACCATGACTTGGTGGCGGCAGTATTATAACTTCACTCATGCCTTCAAAAACTGTATCATACCAATTTAGAGCGTCTTTATTGCGCCAAGAAAATGTATGTGGCTCAAACACAATTACTATTTTACGACTTGCGAAATGAAGTTTTATGGCATCAATTGCCGAGCGTGCTTTTTCATAAGAAGATCCAAAACCTTCATAAACTGGGATTTTGGAAGTTTTGGTTTTTTTATCAAGCCTTCTGGTTACGCCATTAAAAGCAAGAACCGCATCTTGTAATTCCGTGACGGATACAAGATTTTTGGTTAAAACATAGCTTGCGGCGGCAATAATATTTTCAATATTATGATAACCTAATTGCGTGGTTTTAAGTGGGATTTTGCCATTTGGCGTGATTAAATCAAAGCTTGAAATTTCACCAATATTTATATTTTCGGCATGAAAATCACCATGATTAAGCCCATAATAAATCGTGGATTTATTCTTTTTATTTCGCTTTACAAGCTTTTCAATAACCTCATATTTATTGCAAGCAAATATAAATCCATCCTTATGATTTTTAATTAATTTATCAAATTTTCGGGCATAGTCTTTGAATGTGGGGAACATATTTATATGATCATGCACAATCGAGCTTATTAGGATATCTTTTGATTTATAAATCTCAAACTTAGAACGTAAATCTTTGGCGCTTATGACATATTCATCGCCTTCGATTATAAATTCCTTATCATTTCCCCATTGACCCGTGGTTGGTAAATCCTTGGCAATTGCACCAATAAAATAGCCTGGACTTTTGCCCGAATGAATAAGGATAAAACTTATAAGCGCGGTTAAAGATGATTTGCCAAAACTTCCGGCAATAATTAAATTATCACGATTTTTTGTATGCTCGGATAAAAACTCGGCAAAGCTATAGGTTTTTATACCGCGCCTTTTTATTTCTTGATATTCAGGATTTGTCGCCAAATCAATTTTCGCGGTGGTGCCAATAATCGCGGCATCAATATTTTCACCTAAATGGGCCTTATCAAAGCCATCAAAATATTTAATACCAAGTGTATCAAGATAGGTTGATATAGGCGGAAATACGCCAGAGTCAGAGCCATAAACATTATGACCCTCTGATTTTAAAATTGATGCCAAGGCCGAAACCCCTGCGCCCGCTATCCCAAGAAAATATATATTCATTAAACTAACTTTAGGCGCATTATACGCTCATCATCAAGGGTTTTACCCACTTTATAATAATATTGACCAACTATTTCAAAACCCATTTTGGTATAAAATTTAATGGCGCGGTGATTTTGATTAAATACCCCTAAATATAATTCAGGCGCACCAATTTTTTTTGCAAAATCCAATAGGCTTTCATATAATTTTTTGCCAAGCCCAGTGCCGGTCATATTTTCGGCAATATAAAGCCGATACATTTCAAAGGCATTTGGCATTGATTCATAAGGAAGTGACATTGCGCCGCCCATAACATAGCCAATAATATTTTCATTTTCATCAATTGCGATTTTAAGGAAATAATTTTCAATATTATAAAGGAATTTTTGAAGCGAATAAGTTTCTTTTAAAAAACTATCCAAACATTCCGGGGCGTATAAATGCGCAAAAATATCGCAAAATCTTGTGCTTGCAAATTTTGCAAGCGCTTCGGCATGATGGGCTTCGGCATTAATTATTTGCATTATTTTGCGCGGCTATTTTTTTCTTCTATGCCCGAAGTGCCACGTCTTTTTTCAAGCGTGCTTGCAATATCATTCGGGTCAATCCCTGCGGCAATTAAAGCTATTGTGAAATGATATAAAACATCGGCGGCTTCATTAATGATTTCGGCCTTGTCATTTTTAGTTAAGGCAATTGCCATTTCTACCGCTTCTTCACCAAGCTTTTTTGCGCATTTCTCAGTGCCTTTATTAAGAAGGCTTGCAGAATATGAAACATTAATATCGGCATTTTTCTTGGCATTAATATCAATAAATAATTGATTTAAAGCATTACCAATTAAATTTTCAGACATTTTAAAACCTATAAATCATACTTACGGACGCTAAGACCATTTTCTTTTAAGGCATTACGCGCATCTTGCAAGCTATAAGTTCCAAAGTGAAAAATTGAGGCCGCCAAAACCGCATTGGCTTTACCTCTGGTTACGCCTTCAACCAAGTGATCAAGATTACCAACCCCGCCAGAGGCAATAATCGGAATTTCAACCAAATCAGCAATAGTGCTTATAAGTTCAATATCATAGCCGTCTTTAGTGCCATCTTTATCCATTGAAGTAATTAATAATTCGCCTGCGCCATTTTTTTCGGCCAATTGCGCAAATTCAATGGCATCTATCCCAGTAGGTTTTCTTCCGCCATGCGTGAAAATTTCCCATTTTAAAGGTTCATGCTCTTTATTAACGCGTCTGGCGTCAATTGCCACTACTACGCATTGGCTTCCGACTTGAAGCGCGGCTCTTGTAATTAAATCAGGATCTTTTACCGCCGCAGTATTTACGGCAACTTTATCAGCACCTGCAAGTAAAAGCGCTCTAAAATCTTCTACGCTTCTAACGCCGCCGCCAACCGTAAGCGGGGTAAAACAAACTTCCGCAGTTTTTGAAACAATATCATAGAGCGTACCGCGACCTTCATGGGAAGCAGAAATATCAAGAAAGCAAATCTCATCCGCACCTTGTTCATCATAGAATTTTGCTTGCTCAACTGGGTCGCCGGCATCGCGCAAATTTTCAAATTGCACGCCTTTGACGACGCGTCCATCTTTAACATCAAGACAAGGAATTATGCGGACTTTTAGGCTCATGAATATGCAAGTTCCAAAGCTTTAATGGGGTCAATTGCCCCATCATAAAGGGCTTTGCCAAGAATTGCACCTTCAATTTTTGTGCCTTTGCTTGCAAGGATTGCATGAATATCATCAATTGATGCAAGACCACCCGAAGCAATAATCGGGATTGAAACTTTATTGGCAATATCCTGTGTGAATGGAACATTTATTCCAGTTTTAGTGCCATCTCTTGCAATATCGGTTGCGATAATTGCCGCAACTCCGGCGCCTTCAAATCTTTGTGCAAGTTCGCCTGCTTCTATATCAGTGGCTTCAACCCAGCCTTCAACCGCAACTTTGCCATTTATCGCATCAATGCCAACCGCAATTTGATTTGGGAAGTTTTTGGCGGCTTCTTTAACAAAATCAGGATTTTTCACGGCAATAGTGCCAAGAATAACTCGTGTAATTCCTGCCGCAAGCCAATTTTCAATAGTTTCAAGGCTTCTAATACCGCCTCCTAATTGAATAGGAATATCAATGGCCGCGCGTATATTCTTTACGGTTTCAATATTTACGGCTTTGCCTTCTAATGCGCCATCTAAATCAACCATATGAAGATATTTAAAGCCATATTCTTTAAAGCTTTTGGCGCGGTTCACAGGATTATCATCATAAACCGTCATTTCGTCAAAGCGGCCTTTAAATAAGCGCACCGCTTTGCCGTTTTTCAAATCAATAGCAGGGTATAAATTCATAATCTTCTCTTTTAAGCCTTAAGCCAGCTTTCCAATAATTTTAAGCCAGCCTTCTGGCTTTTTTCAGGGTGGAATTGCAGACCAAAAATATTGTCTTTAATTACTGCGGACGCGAATTTATCTTCGCCATAAATTGTATAGGCGGCAATATTATCAGGATTTTCGGCACGAAATGCATAAGTATGGACGAAATAAACATCTTCGGATTTATTGCCCCAAGCATTATTGAAAAACTTATCCGTATTCGGAATAGCTTCATTCCAACCCATATGTGGTATTTTTAGCAATTTATTCTCAGGTTTAAGACGATTAACTTTGCCCTTAATCCAGCCAAGACCTTTATAAGTTTCAAATTCACGCCCTTCATCGGCAAGCAATTGCATACCAACGCAAATACCCAAAAATGGTGTTGCTTTTTTTATTACCGCTTCTTCTAAAGCGTCAATCATACCATTAATTGACATAAGACCATTCATGCATTGACCATAAGCGCCAACCCCAGGAAGAACGATTCTATCAGCTTTAAAAATCTCTTCAGGCGCAGAAGTAATAATAACTTCTTTATCGCTTACATTCATAAGCGATTTATAAACTGACCTTAAATTGCCAGAGCCATAATCAATAAGAGCAATCATAATCTTCTGCTACAAAACGCCTTTGGTAGAGGCAATATTTCCTTGCAGTCTTTCATCAGTTTCAATAGCCATTCTTAGAGCGCGCGCCAAAGCTTTATATGCGCTCTCGATAATATGGTGAGTGTTTTCACCATAAAGACTATCAATATGAAGGGTAAGGCCACCATTGCCCGCAAATGCCGCGAACCATTCTTTGAATAATTCGGTATCCATATCGCCAACTTTATCGCGGTCAAATTTAATGCGCCATTCAAGGTGCGGACGATTTGAAACATCAACCACTGCGCGGCTTAGGGCTTCATCAAGAGGGGTATAAGCATGACCAAAACGCTTAATTCCAGCAAAATTGCCAAGTGCAGATTTTAAAACCTTGCCCATCACAATGCCTGTATCTTCGACAGTATGGTGCATGTCAATATGCAAATCGCCTTTGGCGTTTACTTCAATATCAATAGAGCTATGCTTTGCGAAGCTTTCAAGCATGTGATCAAAAAAGCCAATACCTGTATTGATTTTTGCAATACCAGTCCCATCAAGATTCATTTTTACACTTATGGAAGTTTCTTTAGTTTCACGAGAAAGTTCGGCAATACGCACTCTAATACTCCTGTTTTAGGCTTCAATAGAGCATTTCAAGAAAATATGAAACTTCAAATAGCTTAAACAATGAAAATAATCAGTAAAATATAAGATATTATCACTTTAAACGACTTAAGAAAGAAAATATTAATCTTAAATCAACCATATTATGGCAATATTTGTTGAAAATAATAAATAATCGAAAGTAAACTTTAGGTCAAAAATGCTTAAAAAAAATAATAATAGCGAAACTTTGGCAGGACGACTTGTATCAGTATTTATATTCTTACAATTAGCGGTGCTTATACTGTTATTGGCTGTGGTTTTATTGAATAAATCAAAGCTTGATAATCTTTCTTTATTAAGCATTGTGGCTTCGGGCATAGTTTTCTCTGCAGTAGCCTTTTTTTCGATTTCAAAGCGTTTAACTGCGCCATTAACAAGTTTGATTAATTTCGCAGAAAATGCCAATCTTAAAAGACTTGGCGCGCGCATAGACATAAATTCTGGTGATGAGCTAGAGACCCTTGGTCGCGCAATTAATACTATGATGCAGCGTATAGATAGTTCAATGAAAAGAATTCAAAGAATGGCTTTTGTTGATACTGTTACAGAATTGCCAAATCGTGAGCGTTTTAAGCAAGAAGCCGAAGAAGCTATTAAAAATTCTATAAGCCAAAAAGAATCTGGCGCAGTAATTTCACTTGATATTGATAAATTTATGCGCGTGCAAAGTACGCTTGGGCAAATAATTGGTGAAGAATTATTAGGCTTAGTGTCTGAAAGGCTTCAAGCCGCGGTAAGGGCTTCTGATAGAATTATAAGACTACAAACTTGTGCAATGCGTCCGGCTTTGCTTGCGCGTACTAATGGTTCTGAATTTGCAATATTAATTCCTGATATTACCGAGCCAACACAAGCCGGAAGGTTTGCGCAATTGGTTGCCGCCGCACTTCGTCAGCCGTTTCAGCTAGAGCATCATAAAATTGTTCTTGGGGCATCAGCAGGCATAGCGGTTTTCCCGCAAGATGGTGAAAATTCAGAAGAAATTATTAGATCTGCTGAGCTTGCATTATCGCATTCACGTAATTCAGGTGGCGGAAGAACTGTATTCTTTACCCGTAAATTAAATCAACGCGCCCTTTCAAAATTAATGCTTGAAAACCAAATCAGATTAGGCATTGAAAAAGGTGAATTCCTTCCATATTTCCAGCCAAAAGTAGATTTGGCAACTGGCCATATACATGGCTGCGAAGCCCTTGTAAGATGGGTTCATCCTAAACATGGTCTTATAAGCCCTGGAAAATTTATTCCTGCGGCTGAGGAAGCGGGCCTTATCGGGCAACTTGGGGATCTTGTATTAAAAGAAAGCGCGATGCGTTCGGCTGAATGGCTAAGAAAAGGTAATGCAATAAGGGTTGCCGTTAATGTGTCGCCTGCGCAATTCTCTGATGACGGATTTACAGAAAAAGTATTAACTACACTCACAGAGTCTGGTTTGCCGCCAAGTCTTTTAGAGCTTGAAATTACTGAATCTATTGCAATGAGCAATCCAGAAAGAGTTCAAAGAATTCTTGAGCCTTTAAGAATGAAAGGCATAAGAATCGCAATTGACGATTTTGGTACAGGCCATTCAAATCTTGCTATGCTTACTACTTTGCCATTTGACGTATTTAAAATTGACCAAAGCTTTATTCATGCGCTTGGCAAAGATAAAAATGCGCCAACTTTAATTGAAACGATTATTGCTATGGCGGGCGGCCTTAATTATGAGACCGTTGCCGAAGGTGTAGAAACTCAAGAACAAGCTTCATTCCTTAAAAAGCGTGGCGCAACTTTGGGGCAAGGTTATTTATTTGGTAAACCAATGCCGGCCGAAGCGTTTGAAGAATTTATTGAAAACTGGAAAACTAATCCAGTTATAATTAAAAGTGATAATCGCGCCGCATATAGATTGGCACAACAAGCTGATCCTGATTTAGATATATATGAAGTAAATTCGGATTATAAACAATCCGCATAATCTATTGCGTATTTGTTTGGTGCATATATAATTTATAAATGCGCAATAAAATTCTAATTCATTTCTTTCTTATCTTTTCGTTAGCATTTGGTAAACTAGAGTTTGCAAATGCCAAAGCGCCCAATGCTATATTGCATCAAGAAGTATATGAAGGGACAATTGGCAATTCGCCGGTTGTATTTGAATTTTTAAATACTATTTCTTCTAATGAAGGAAAAATACATGCCGCAAGATATTTCTATAAAAAACATAGGCTTATTTTAAACCTTATTCCAGATAAAAATATTTATCATGAAGTTTTGAAAAATTGTACTGAGGTCTATGCAGAATGCAAAGCCAATGCGAAATTAGATTTAAGAAAAACCAAAAATGGTTACCAAGGCATTTGGAAGCAGGGCACAAAAATATTAAATATAAACTTAGTAAAAATTGAAACTAAATCTTACAATCTGGATCAAGTTTTACAAAATCAGGAAAGCCTATACGATATTTATAGCGAAGCCTATTATGACATAAAGAATAATGGCTTTTATAAGCGTCAATTAATGGGCGAAACTTATTATTCCAAAGAAACAATTATTAATTATATTGGTTATAAAACCGCCTTCGATAAAGCCACAAATATTAATTATCCCATACTTAGTCGTTTTCCAAACGCTGTAAAAATGAATAAAATAAATGAATTACTTGCATTTCAAAGAATGCTATTGGTATCATATGGACTTGATTGTAAAGCATTGGACAAGGATATGTCACCCGCTTCTGGTACTTTAGGTGACTGGGATGATTACCAATCCAAAATAACATATATAAACGAAAACTATATGCTTATAACCGAAGCGGGTTCTACTTATTGCGGTGGTGCGCATCCTAATAATTCTTATAGCCATAGAATGTTTGATTTAATAAATATTAGAGAAGTTAAAGCATCAGACCTTATAAATTATAAATTACCAATAAAAGATGGTGAATACAGAAGCGATAATACTAAAGAATATGATGCATTATTAAAAAGAATATCTGGTAATCCAAAATATAGATTAGAAATAATGGATAAGGATTTCGAAAAAGATTGCTTTGATGGAATGGATACAGAATATAGCCTAAGCTTTAATGAAAAAGGACTTATGCTTTCACTTACAGATTTACCGCACGTAATGGGGGCATGTATGGGCGATTATTATAATATTCCTTATAAAGAAATCGAGAATTTATTAACTGCAAAAGGGCGCGAATTATTTAAAAAGCAATTGTCGCAATAATGTAATATGGCTAAAAGCCCCCCTTGAACATAGTTAAAACTTACCCACATAAACTATGCCTAATGGCAAGAGAGAAAAAATGAGTGATTTTGAAAGATCTGCCGCCGATTGGCGCGGCACAACTATCTTAGCAGTTCGTAAGAATGGCAAACTTGTTATCGCTGGTGATGGTCAAGTTTCGGTAGGTAATACAGTTATGAAGCATGGCGCACGTAAAGTCCGCACGCTTTCAGATGGTAATGTAATTGTAGGCTTTGCAGGCTCGACCGCCGATGCCTTTACCCTTTTTGAAAGACTTGAACAAAAGCTTGAACGTTTTCCTAAACAATTATTACGTGCCGCCGTTGAACTTGCCAAAGATTGGCGCACCGATAGATATTTACGCCGCCTAGAGGCTATGCTTATTTGTGCCGATAGCACGGGAACTTATGTCTTAACTGGTACTGGTGATGTACTTGAACCTGACCATGATGTGACTGCAATCGGCTCTGGCGGTGGTTATGCTTTATCGGCGGCGCGCGCTTTAATGGGCACAGACCTAAGTGCCGAAGAAATCGCAAGAAAAGCAATGGAAATCGCCGCTGATATTTGTGTTTATACAAATGGCAATCTTACAATTGAAACAATGGATAGTATTAAATGAGTGATTTAACTCCGCGTGAAATCGTATCTGAACTTGATCGTCATGTTATTGGCCAAAATAGTGCCAAGCGTGCGGTGGCAATTGCCCTTCGTAATCGTTGGCGTCGCAAGCAATTAATAGGCGTTTTAAAAGAAGAAACTACACCTAAAAATATTCTTATGATTGGGCCAACTGGCGTTGGTAAAACCGAAATCGCAAGAAGACTTGCAAAGCTTGCGGGTGCGCCATTTGTAAAAGTGGAAGCCACTAAATTTACCGAAGTTGGTTATGTGGGCCGCGATGTAGATCAGATTATCAGAGATTTGGTTGAGGCTTCTATTCATTTAGTACGCGATTTAAAACGCAAAGAAATGCGTTCAAAAGCCGAAGCCGCCGCAGAAGATAGAATCCTTGAAGCTTTGGTTGGTTCGGGCGCATCTGATACTACAAAAGAATCATTCCGTAAAAAATTACGTGCTGGTGATTTTGACGAAAAAGAAATTGAGCTTGAATTTGATCAAGCGCCGCAATCACCACAAATGATGGAACTTCCAGGCGGAGTAGGCGGCATGATAGATCTTGGATCTATGCTGGGCGGTCTTGGTCCAAGTAAAAAGAAAAAGCGCAAAATCCTTGTTAAAGATGCTTATGAGCCTTTGATAAATGATGAAAGCGATAATTTAATTGATAAAGATACTTTGACCCAAACCGCGCTTGAACTTGCGCAAAGTGAAGGCGTTGTATTTATTGATGAAATTGATAAAATTTGTGCGCGCGCCGAACGCTCGGGCGCGGATGTTTCGCGTGAAGGTGTGCAAAGGGATTTATTGCCTTTAATCGAAGGCACTAGCGTTACAACTAAGCATGGAACAATAAAGACAGACCATATTCTATTTATTGCTTCGGGTGCATTTCATGTGGCAAAGCCTTCAGATCTTTTACCAGAACTTCAAGGGCGTTTGCCAATAAGGGTAGAGCTTTCTGCGCTTACCAAAGATGACATGAAAAGCATTTTGGTTGAGCCTGAATCAAGCCTTACTAAACAATATACTGGGCTTATGGCAACCGAAGGTCTTGAGCTTAATTTCACCGAAGACGGAATTGATGCAATTGCAACTTGCGCCGTTACTGTGAATACTAAAGTTGAGAATATTGGCGCAAGAAGGCTGCATACTGTGCTTGAAAAAGTGCTTGATGAAATAAGCTTTACGGCATCGGATAAAAATGGCGAAAAAATCGAGATTAATGCCGAATATGTAAATTCACGCGTTGAAGATTTATCGCAAAATGCCGATTTATCGCGTTTCGTTCTATAACTAACTAAGTTTTTCTATAAGCCGATTATTTGAATTTATAAAATCCTTGGCAATTGGCGAAAGCTTACTGAATGCTGTGCTTGAATTAGAAATATTAAGCGCAGCATTTTTCCATTCTTGAAATACACTCTCACCTGCTTCGATTATTTTATCGCATACTAATGATAAATTAAAAACGAAAAGCCCGATTTGTTGACAAATAAGTATATTTTCGGCTGCTTGAGTTTGGACTTTTTCTAAAGTTTTTTTAAATTTAAAGCGGATTAGAGTTTGCGAATTATCATTCCCTAAAATAGCCTCAGCGGCCTTAATCATTACGCTTATTTTGGTTTGTCTAAAGCCTATAATTTCTTTGGATTTTAATAATTGTTGTGAATTGTCAATGCCAATTTTTGCAAGTTTTATAAGGCCATCAATTTCAGAGCTTAAGATATTAATATCGTTTTGAAATATTATCCGCGCCGCTATATCCTTATCCGAAAGATCATTTAAAATTCCCGATGGACGCATTAATCCTGAAATATTTATTGCCTTAAGTTTTTTGCCCAATTCTTTTAAGCTATTTGCGATATATAAATTATGCTTAGCATCAAGCGATTCATTATTAAATTTTGGCGCATTTAATAGTTTTTCCATTAAGAAAATACTATCTTCATTAATTGCAAAGCCAGAATTTATTGGCACTTTGGATATATTATTATTGCTCATTTGTGCCTTCTTCAAAGACACTATATTATTATAATTTATATAAGATGAAGATTAATCCATAACCATGTAATCGCGGTGTATAAGGGCAGGGCGGCCTTCAAATCCAAGTATGCTTTCAATCTCACTTGATTGCTTGCCAATAATTTTGGCGGCATCATTAGAGCTATAGGCAGAAATGCCACGTGCTATAATATCACCCTTAAGTGATTTAATAATAACGGCATCGCCTCTTTCAAATGCGCCCTCTATTGTTTTAACGCCAACAGGCAATAAAGATCCGCCTTTATTCAAAGCTTTAAGTGCACCATCATCAATTATAAAAGTGCCTTGCGGTTTAATATTATTTGCAAGCCATGCATTTTGCGATGATTTTATATCTGAATTAGTCGTAAATACAGTATTTCCGCTATTACCCTTTTTGGTATTTATAACCAATTTGGATAAAGGATTATTTTCAAGGCCTGAGGAAATTGAAACAATAGTCCCCGCACTTGTGGCGATTTTTGCGGCTTCAATTTTAGTATGCATGCCGCCAGTGCCAACCCCAGATAAATCCGCGCCGCCCGCCATATTTTCAATTTCTGGCGTTATGACTGAAACAATTGGAATATGTTTGGCATTATTATCGGTTTTAGGGTTTGAGGTATAAAGACCATTAATATCGGATAAAAGTATCAAAATATCCGCGCCAATCATTTGGGCGACTCTTGCCGATAATCTATCATTATCGCCATATTTTATTTCTTCGGTGGCAATAGTATCATTTTCATTGACTATTGGAACTACGCCCATAGTGAATAAAGCTTCGAAAGTGTCACGGGCATTAAGCCAATTGCGCCATCTTTCTGTGTCATAAGCGGTAAGTAAAGTTTGTGCACAGATTATTTCTTCTTTGCCAAGTGCATTTTGCCAAACTTGCATAAGTTCAACTTGACCAATTGCCGCCGCCGCTTGTTTTTCTTCAATATTAAGCTTTGAGTTTTGTAAAGAAAGTATTTTGCGACCAAGCGCGACCGCGCCCGATGTAACAATAAGAATTTCTTTGCCGTTTGTTTTGAGGTTCGCTATATCTTTCGCAAGCGTAGCGAGCCATTCTTCACGTATTTGACCATTAGAATCAATAAAAAGCGCAGAGCCACATTTAATAACAATGCGTTTTGCGTCTTTTAATTTATCCGTCATGGTTTCCAACTTTCGTCAATTGAAGGCGCGGCTTCTTCTATGCGTCTATCTTTTACCGCATTATACAAAAGCCCTAATACTTCACGGACGCCTTTTTTGGCAATGGCCGAAATAAGATAAACTTTTTTACCTGTCGCTTTTTCAAGGGCTTTTTGTTTTTGTTTTTGCTCTGTTGCGTTTAAAGAATCGATTTTGTTAATTGCGATAATCTCATCTTTGTCGGCAAGAATTTGCGAATGGGCAATAAGTTCTTTACGGACAATTTTATAGGCGCTTACAATATCGTCTTCAGTGCCATCAATTAAATGTAAAAGGCTTGCACATCTTTCAACATGGCCAAGGAATCTTGTACCAAGCCCTGCACCTTCTGCTGCGCCTTCGATAATTCCAGGAATATCGGCAAGTATAAAGCGCGAATTTGCGTCAAGCGTAACTACGCCCAAATTTGGGTGAAGTGTTGTAAATGGATAATCCGCGATTTTTGGGGTTGCGGCGGTTGCCACGCTTAGGAATGTTGATTTACCCGCATTTGGTAATCCTATAAGCCCAGAATCGGCAATAAGCTTAAGCCTAAGCCAGATGTCGCGCTCAATACCCGGTTGCCCTGGATTAGCATAATCAGGCGCTTGATTAACTGAAGATTTAAAATGAATATTGCCCCAGCCGCCATTGCCGCCTTTAAGAAATATAAGCCTATCACCAAGCGTGCTTAGGTCGGCAAGTAAAGTTTCTTTATCGTCTGCAAGAATTTGTGTGCCAACTGGAACTTTTAAAACCAAATCAGGCGCAGATGCGCCATGTTTTTGGCGGCTTCCGCCTTTTTCACCATTTTCAGCTTTGAAGTGCTGTGAATAGCGATAATCAATAAGTGTATTTAAGCCATCAACAGCTTCAAAAATAATATCCCCGCCTTTGCCGCCATCGCCGCCATCAGGGCCACCATATTCAATGAATTTCTCACGACGAAATGATTTAGAGCCATTACCACCATCGCCAGAGCGGACATAGATTTTCGCAAGGTCTAAAAACTTCATAATAATATTAAGGCCAGACGCCTTATTCCTTTGAATAATAATTGCTTAGATTATATTAAATCTGCCAATAAAAAAAGGGGCAAAAGCCCCTTTAATTCGTCATAATTTATTTCAAACTATTCAGCAGCTTGAGCTTCTAAAACTGAAACATAAAGACGATTTAATGCTTTTCTGCGGAAAGCAACAACACCATTTACTTTTGCAAATAATGTGTGATCTTTACCCATACCAACATTGTCACCAGGGTAAACTTTAGTACCGCGTTGACGAACAATGATATTACCAGCAACTACGCTTTGATTACCGTATTTTTTAACGCCAAGGCGTTTTGATTCTGAATCGCGACCGTTACGAGTAGAACCACCAGCTTTTTTATGTGCCATACTCTAGCCCCCTCTTATGCTGCGTTAACAGCAGTAATTTTGACCAAAGTGCCAAATTGGCGATGGCCACGACGACGACGATAAGTATTACGGCGAGTTTTCTTAATCACCATAACTTTATCACCCTTACGAGTGTTTAATAGCTCAGCAGCAACAGTCGCACCTTCGATTACAGGAGCGCCAACTTTAACGCCAGCATCGCTACCAACCATTAATACTTGGTCGAAAGTAATGCTTGCGCCTACTTCGCCTTCAATTTTTTCAACAACAAGTTTGTCACCTTCAGCGACTTTATATTGTTTTCCACCAGTTTTAATAACCGCGAACATCGCGAAAACCTTTCAAATTGCATTAAATGCAAAAAAACTATTCAAAAATGCCCCAAAGATTTCTATGGGGCGTTAGAGCTCGCCTAACTATTATTATAAAGCGTATGAGTCAATGACGTTTCACACAATATAGCTTCTTAATTCAGTGAATTAATGCAAGTAAATGCGTATTCTTTGGCCTAATGCTATTCTAATCCATCAATAAAAGACATTATTTTCGAATTTTCGATTCGTATTTTGCTATTATTTGCTTTGTATTCAATATTTAGATCTTTTATATTTACCTGTAAATTTCCTGTAATTTCTCCATTGCATTCCAAGATACTGCTACAAATTAAAGCGCCTTTTGCATTATCAAAATTCACATTAGAATTATAAATAGTGAAATATTCAATTTGAAAAATTCCGCCATTTTTTGACCAATTTGCAATACCCTTATCAAGGGCACTCGCATTATTTATTGGCCCCCTTAAGGTAAGATTGGTTGGGGTATTTAATAATGGCATATTATAAAGGGTTTCAATGCTTAGGCCAAATTTATCCTTTTCATCGCGTACCAAATGAAAAGCAGATTTTCCTAAAAATGGCGCATTTGCTTTATCAATTCCATCAAAAATTATAGAAAGTCTTTTTATAGCATATTGATTTTTTGCAATTTCTTTAAGCCTTAGGCTGGCTTGAAATTGTCTTGGGCTTAGTGCTTGGTCTTTATAAATTGGAAGCTCCATGCCCTCTAAGACCCAGATTTTAGGGTTAAAAGGGCTTGTGGTTGCAACAATGGTTTTTGCCGCAAAATCCTTATATTTAAAACCTTTTATTTCAAGGGTTTCGCGATATGGAAATCCTGTAATTTCAAGTGATTCAAAAGAATAATTTTTGTTTTGCGAAATAATATTTTTAATATTATCGCCAAGTGTTTTCCAATAAAAATAATACCCACCAAGCATTAGTATGCCGATTAAAAATGGGATTAAAAGTCCTTTTGAATTATGTAGTTTAAACATTTTCAATAGCTTTATTTGAAGCCTGTATGATAAGTGCTTTGGTTCTTTCTTCAATAGAAGTTTCAAGCGCGCTCATAAATTCTTGACGTTTTATCCCTGGCTCTATGGCTTTACCAAATTCAAAAGTTACAATGCCCGATTTATTCGGGAAACCTTTTGCCGGCCAATAATAACCAGTATTAAGCGCAAGTGGCACACAAGGCACATTAAGCATGCCATAAATGGCGGCAACCCCAGGCTTATAATCAGGGGCGGCATCAAGTTCTTGGCGCGTACCTTCAGGGAAAATAATAATTGTGCGGCCTTCTTCCAATCTTTCTCTGGCTTCGGCTACCATGCTTTTAAGAGCCTTCATGCCGCCATCTCTATCAATGCCAATATGACCACCTTGCTTTAAATACCAACCAAAAACAGGAATTTTGAATAATTCTTTTTTGAAAATAAAGCACGGACCATCAAAAATAATATAAGGTGCAACGGTATCAAGTGTTGATAAATGCTTTGCGGCAACCAAAACTTTGCCATCGGCGATATTTTCCAAGCCTTTAACTTCAAGACTAATACCACGAATATATTTAAGTCCAAATAAAACGGTTTTGCCCCAAATTTTTGAAACTCTAAGCCCTAATTTTTTACTTATTGCCGCAATAGGTGCACCAATAATACCAATAATAGCAATTGATAAAATGAACCAAATTTTAAAAAGAAAGTTTCTTATCATTTTTCACTCTTTTGTTTGCGAATTTTATCGATTTCTTCTTCAAGCCCGAAATTGCGTCTTATTTTGGCAAGTATAAGTTTGCCATATTCCGAGAATAACATATTTCTTGCTTTTTCATTATTTGTAATTTTACTATTAATATAGGGCGGAACAAAAGTTTTATAGGCCGTAAACTTAATATTTTTATTTATTTTTCTGATTTCATATAAAGCGCGCGGCATATGATAATTATCGGTTATAATAAGTAAGGATTTATAATTATTCTTTGCTGCCCATTCTTTTATTTCCGTAGCGTTACCAATTGTATCTGTGGCAGACTTCCCAAGTTCAATACAGCAATCATAAAGTGCTTTATCACCGCCTAATAATGCCCGAATTTCAGATTTAGTCGCTTTTTCATAAACCCCAGAAATCAGAAGCTTTTGCCCTTTTCCTTGTTCAAGGAAATATACGCCTTTTTGAAGTCTTGCGCGGGATCCACCAGTTAAAGAAACTATACCATCAAATTTTTGATTGGCTAAATTAGGATTAGCGGCAAATACATTTTCTTTATATTTGAAAAAGCCTGCAATGAAATAAACGCACAAAATAATTGCTGCCAAAAAAATCATTCTTGAAATTAATGTAGCAATTTTAAACTTCATTAGACTAATTCGCGCAGAGTTTCGCGTGCCGCAAATTTCGCCGCAATTGCGCTTGCTAGGGCGGTTACGAATGGCGCAATAAGCAATATCCAAATATCATACCATTTTAAAAGTTCGCTTCCGGCCGTAAGCTCTGATGCGCCAATACGCATTATGATTACACCAAAAAGACTTATTATACCGGCCGCCGCCGCGCCAATTGCACCGGCAATAAGGCCAAGTCGCATGAATCTTAATTGAACTTCTTTGGCAACAAAATCATCTTCCGCGCCCACAAGATGCAATATCTCCACCGCTTCACTTCGGGATTGAAGCGCCGCCCTTGCCGCAAATGCAATTGATGCAACCGATGCAATTATAAGCGCAAGTAGCGCCAAAAGAGCAAATGCCCTAAGCACAGTGGAGGTTTTTAGAATTTCACCAGAATACCGACTATGGTCATCAATTTCTATTTTAAAGCCCTCGGCACTAAGCTTTTGCTTTATTTGCGGCACGATTTTGTCATTTTTACTTACAAGGCCAACTTCAATTAGGGCAGGCATGGGGATTTCATCAATTAAAGAGCCAATATTCGCACCATAATTACCAAGTAAAACTTTGGCCTTTTCTTTGGTCATTATATTTGCGTCATTTACGCCATCAACAGATTTAATAATTGTGACCGCGCGAATTAAAGACTGCTCATCTTTTGGGGTTTCGATAAGGATTGTCATTGCGCTTTTAAGGTCGGTTGTCCAATTATCAGCGGCCCTAAAGCCGGCGCGCGCATTAAGGGCCGCAATGCAACCAAGACCGCACATGATTGCAACCACAATAGTAAGAGGACGCACTTGGCGACTATCGGCAGGTAATAAAGGTGCTTCGCCAAGGCCAATAATGCCGCGCCAGAAATCCATAGAAAGTAAAAGTTTAAAATCAAAATTAATTTTCATTGTTTTGATCTTCCGAACTAGGGCTTCTATCAGATTGCGTAACAAAACCATTTTCGATTCTTATAATCGGTACTTGAAGCCTTTTTACAATTTCTTGGTCATGGGTTGCAATTACAACAGTTGTGCCAAGGCGATTTAATTCAATAAATAAGCGTATTAATTTTGCGCCCATTTGTGGGTCAACGTTACCTGTTGGCTCATCGGCAATAAGAAGTGAGGGCTTACCTACGACCGCGCGCGCGATTGCAACTCTCTGTTGCTCTCCTCCCGAAAGGGTTTCAGGGAGCGCGTCCATTCTTTTGCCAAGTCCAACCCAATTTAAAAATTCTTCTACATCGCCAATATAATCACTGGGCGGGGTGCCGCGTACACGAAATGGCATAGCAAGATTATCAAAAACACTTAGATGCGATAAAAGTCTAAAGTCTTGAAAAACCACGCCAATTTTTCGACGAAATAAAGGTAAGTCATCGCGCTCACAGCGGTTTAAATCTTCACCAAACATTTCCATTTTGCCAGTAGTCGGGCGAAGCGCAAGATACATAAGTTTGAGAAGTGTTGATTTTCCTGCACCCGATGGGCCAGTAAGCAAATAAAATCCGCCTTTTTCAAGGTCAAGATTTACATTAGATAAAGCAGGCTTAGCGGCGATTTTGCCGCCACCAAAAGGATTATTATAACTAAATGATACATTATTAAAACGCACAATTAAGGGCGAATTATCACTAATATCAAGTTTTTTAGTTCTTTTGCTCATTATATTTTAGATAAAGTATTTTCTTACAAGGTAAAGTGAAATTGCATTAAAAATAAATAACATACTTAAATTACATACTAGGGTAAAATATAGCAATAAGCCTTATTGCGTAAATCTAGCGAATAAGTTTATGTAATAATGTTTTTAGGCTTTTACAATGCTTTTAGTTTGTCCAGAATGTGACGCGAAATATCAAATTGCCGACGGCGCCATCCCTGAAAAGGGGCGTAATGTGCGCTGTGCTGCTTGTGGTCATTATTGGTTTCAAAAGCGCGATGGAATTTCAAAAGATAGCTTAAGTTTCAGTTCTGAAAAGTTAGAAACAAATTTTGGCAAGGCAAAAGAACCTATTAAAACCAAAGCCTTACCAAAACTTCCGCATGAAATAATGCGTGAAAAATCTCATAATAAAATTATTTTTACGCAAATTGCCGGCATAGCCGCAGGTTATTTAGTTGCAATTGGCATTGGTGCAGGTGCTATATTTGGCTTTCTTGCGAATAAAGAATCAATTTCTGAAAAATGGCCAAAATCGGCAAGTCTTTATAGGTTTTTAGGCTCTCCTATAAATCATTATGGTCTAGAAATTAAAAATATCCAAGTAAGAGCGGGTGTTGATTCGCAAGGTTCAAGGCTTGTAATCGCTGGTGTTGTAAGATCTATTGATGATAAAACCAGAAATGTTCCATATTTAAGAGTAAATCTTAGTGATAAAAAAGGTAAAATTGTTGCTTCATGGCTAATAGATCCAAAAGTAACAATGCTTGAAGCTCATAAATCAACTTCTTTCGAAAGTATTCGCCGTAATCCACCATCCGGTGATTTAGTGGCACGAGTATTTTTTGAAGGTCCGCCAAATAATAAAATTAATATTGTTAAAACGCATGCTCCGCCAATAAATAATCATGCGGCAAATATTCAAAATGCCCCGCAAGCCGTTGCTGCAGAAGATTTAAGTCATGGATCAGAGCATGG
>CAYUCW010000028.1:18951-20445 GCA_964443435.1 uncultured Caulobacteraceae bacterium
TCATGAAACAACAACTCATGAAGCCACTAATCATAAACCAGATCATAGTATTGTTGGAAGATAATTAGCTTAAGCCTTCAATCTCGCCATTTTCATTTATATAAATATGCTCTGCGGCAGGTTTTTTGGGAAGCCCTGGCATGGTCATAAGGTTTCCACAGATTGCCACAATAAAACCTGCCCCTGCTGATAGCCTAAGTTCACGCACTTCTAAATCAAAATCAATTGGTGCGCCCCTTAGGTTTGGATCCGAAGAAAACGAATATTGGGTTTTAGCAATGCATATTGGCAAATGACCAAAACCTAAATCTGCAAATTCTTGAAATTTCGCTTTGATTTTTGCGTCATATTTGACCGCTTTTGCCCTATATATTTCTTGCGCGATTTTTAATAATTTTTCTTCAAGTGTTAAGCTATCTTCATAGATAGGTTTAAACTTAGCAATTTTAGAATCGCACAATGCTTTTACTTTTTGGGCAAGCATTATTGCCCCTTTGCCGCCATCCGCCCAATGTGTGCATAAAATAGCTTCTGTTTTTAAAACATTTTCACAATAGTTTTTAACAAAAGCGATTTCTTCATCCGTGTCGCCATTAAAATGATTAATACAAACAATTGGCGGCACACCAAATTTTTTAATATTCTCAATATGACGTTCAAGATTTTTAATACCGATTTTCAAGGCATCGATATTTTCAAGACCAAGGTTTTCTTTGGCAATGCCGCCATGCATTTTAAGCGCTCTTATGGTTGCAACAATTACAACCGCATCAGGGCTTAGGCCTGATTTACGGCACTTAATATTAAGGAATTTTTCTGCGCCTAAATCGGCACCAAACCCTGCTTCGGTAACTATATAATCGCCAAGCTTTAAAGCCGCTTTTGTGGCAATCACAGAATTACAACCATGCGCAATATTGGCAAATGGGCCACCATGTATAAAGGCAGGCGTGCCTTCTATGGTCTGAACTAAATTAGGGCTTAGGGCATCTTTTAATAAAACTGCTAGTGCACCAATCCCGTTTAAATCTTTGGCATAAATTGGGGTTTTATCACGTTTATAAGCAATAATAATATTCCCAAGCTTTTCTATTAAATCATTAAAATCTTCGGCAAGGCAGAATATCGCCATAATTTCAGAGGCAACCGTAATATCAAAACCATCTTCGCGTGAATATCCATTGCTTATGCCGCCGAGCGAAGAAACAATATTTCTTAAAGCTCTATCATTAATATCAAGGGCGCGTTTCCAAACAATACTTCTTGTATCAATTTCTAATTCATTGCCCCAATAAATATGATTATCTAAAAGGCTTGCAAGTAAATTATGTGCCGAAGTTATGGCGTGAAAATCACCAGTGAAATGAAGATTAATTTCCGCCATTGGTAAAACTTGGGCATAACCGCCACCTGCGGCGCCGCCTTTGGTGCCGAAACATGGGCCAAGTGATGGCTCTCTTAATGCGATAATTGAATTAGTGCCAATAGTTCTTA
>CAYUCW010000028.1:20545-27946 GCA_964443435.1 uncultured Caulobacteraceae bacterium
GCGTAGGCCTTTGGCCGTGAGCGACAAATAAATTGTCAGAGAATGCAACAATCATTTAAGTGCAATTAATAATTTCGCGATATAAGAAGCCAAAAAACAGGAAAATTTATATGTGTGGCATTATT
The DNA here is from genome assembly GCA_964443435.1 of uncultured Caulobacteraceae bacterium. Lineage (GTDB taxonomy): Bacteria > Pseudomonadota > Alphaproteobacteria > Caulobacterales > Aquidulcibacteraceae > Pseudaquidulcibacter. The sequence goes on from CAYUCW010000028.1 coordinate 20,671, forward strand.
GGTATTATTGGTAAGTCTTTAGTTTCTCCAAGATTAATCGAAGCATTAAAAAGACTTGAGTATCGCGGTTATGATAGTGCGGGCATCGCAACTTTAAAAAATGGCATTATTGATAGACGTAGAGCCGCCGGTAAAATTACCAATCTTGAAACCGAAGTTTCCTCAAATCCAATTGAAGGCAATTCAGGTATTGGTCATACGCGCTGGGCTACTCATGGTGCGCCAACAACAAGAAATGCACACCCACACGCCACTAAAAATGTTGCGGTGGTGCATAATGGCATTATAGAAAATTTCCGAAGCCTTCGTGAAGAATTAATTGGCAAAGGTTATGTTTTTGATTCTGAAACCGATACAGAAGTTTTAACACAGCTTATTTCACATTCTATTGATAATGGCCTAAGCCCTCGTGCCGCAGTAATCGAAGCCCTTAACCAAGTGCGCGGCGCGTTTGCAATTGCTTGTTTATTTACAGGTGATGAAAATCTTATGATTGGCGCGCGCCAAGGAAGCCCGCTTGTAGTTGGTATTGGGCAAGATGAAATGTTCTTGGGGTCGGACGCGATTGCGGTTGCGCCATTTACAAACCGAATTATTTATCTTGAAGAAGGTGATTTGGTCGAAATCACAAATAATACGCATATTATTTTTAACAAAGACCGCAAAGAAATTAAGCGCAAAATTGATATTGTTGCGGCTTCTGCTGCGGCGGTCGAAAAAGGCAATTATCGCCATTTCATGCAAAAAGAAATTCATGAAGAACCCGATGCGGTGGCAAGAACTATTGGGCATTATTTTGACCCATTAGAAGAAAAAGTAACTTTGCCTAATTGCGGTATTGATTTTAAAGAAATAGATCAGCTTTTGATTGTTGGCTGTGGCACCGCATATCTTGCAGGGCGTGTTGCCGAATATTGGTTTGAACAAATCTCTGGCATTTCGTGTGAATGCGATATAGCCTCTGAATTTAGATATAGAAAACCAGTTGCCGCCGGACGCGCCGCCGCTTTATTTGTTTCGCAATCTGGTGAAACCGCAGACTCTCTAGAGGCCTTAAGGCTTTGCAAAAAGAATGGCTGGAAAACACTTGGTGTGGTGAATGTGGCAACCTCTTCAATTGCCCGTGAAGCCGATGCAGTTCTTGAAACTTTGGCTGGCCCTGAAATTGGCGTGGCATCTACCAAAGCCTTTACCGCACAAATTGCCGCGCTTGCCGCCTGTGCAATTGCCGCAGGTGTGGCGCGTGGCAATATAAGCGAAGACGAAGAAAGGAAGCTTGCGCATCAATTAATGGAAACGCCGCGCCTTATACGCGAAGCCCTTGAAATTGAAAATGAAATTGAAAAAACCGCGCAAGATATAAGCCATGCCAAAAGCGTGCTTTATATTGGGCGCGGCACCGCATATCCAATTGCGCTCGAAGCCGCATTAAAACTAAAAGAAATTTCTTATATTCATGCCGAAGGCTATGCCGCAGGTGAGCTTAAGCACGGCCCAATCGCTTTAATTGATGAATTTACACCAGTAATAGCGGTCGCCCCATATGATGAATTAATGGAAAAAACCATTTCAAACGTGCAAGAAATTGCCGCGCGCGGTGGCCCAATAACATTACTTTCAGATGCCAAAGGCATAGCCGAAGCGGCGGACGCAGTAAAACATTCAATACGTGCCCCAGAATGCGAACCATTCCAAGCGCCATTTGTCTATTCCCCATTAATTCACCTTCTTGCCTATCACGTCGCCGTGGCAAAAGGGACGGATGTGGATCAGCCGCGGAACCTCGCAAAATCCGTTACTGTGGAATAAAAATCGTGATTTTGGCCGATTAGTATGTCGAATTTGCGCTGCGCTGCTCATTTACCTTAAAGTAAATTCCGCTGCTCGCGCTGCATTCTCCTGCTTCTCGGCACAAACTGACGATTTTTGCGTTTTTCGCGATATTTTGATTTCTATGCTAGCGTATTTTATATACGCTGCGCATGAAAAGCCTAAGCCTCCTGCTTTTGCGCACACATTAAAGATTTTATTTGAAGTTTATCTTGTTCTTGAATAAATCTTATTCTAACTATTTAGTTATATTATTTATTGGAAATCCAGAATGTTAAGTCTTGAACTGGCCGAATTATTAAATAAAAAATATTTAAATTGGCTTAAGCAAAATGGTGCTTGTAAATTTGAAATAATTAAAGGATCAAGTTCAAGAATTTTAAACGAAATAAAAACTGGTCATGTTGATATGGCTGGTTCTGATTGGCCAATACTTGATGAAAATGAAATTTATTTTGGTGGCTATTGTGAGGAAAGGGTCATAAGCCCAAATCATACCATAAATTCATCAATCGAAATAAGAAATATTCACATTGGAATAGATATATTTAGACCCGCGAATGAATTAGTTTTTGCACCATTAGATGGAATAATTCATAGTTTTAAAAATAATAATGGACCAAGAGATTTTGGGCCATGTATAGTTTTGCAACATGATTTCGAAGATTTAAGCTTTTTCACTCTCTATGGTCATTTATCAATAAAAGACATAGAAAAACTTGAAACCGGACAATTTATTAAAGCTGGTCAAAATTTTGCAAGTTTGGGTGATAGAAATTCAAATGGTGGTTGGCCGCCACATTTGCATTTTCAAATTATACTGAATATGTTTGATTTTAAAGGCGAGTATTATGGATTATGTAATTCAAAAGAATTAGAATTTTGGAATAAAATTTGTCCTAATCCAAAAGATTTTTTAGGTATAAAAAGCGATAAAGACTTTTTATAAATCCCGAAAAATACCCCTGCGCATAAGCATTGCAAATGGGTTAAAGCTCATGGGTTTTAAGATTTCTATTATTGAAGTTTTGCGGCTCTTTTGGATAGTCTTGCGCTCTTTATATGATTTTCCAAACCCTCTTAGGCCTGCAATAACGCCATTAAAATATGGCTTGCCTGCACCCCGATATATTGCATGAAGCCCAAATAAAATAACCATTAAAATATGAGGTAATAATAATGCCCACATAATCCATGATGGCATAAGGCGCACAAATGCCCAAAACCGATTTCTTATGCCGTGAAATACCGCATATTCGGAATATCTACTGGAAGAACCAGAACCCCTATGGCTTACAATGGCTTTTGATAATTGAATGCATTTGCCGCCCATAATTCGGTGACGAAAGCCTAAATCGACATCTTCATAATAGCTATTAAAGCTTTCTTCATAGCCGCCAAGTTCTTTAAATCTTGCGGTTTTCCAAACGCTTGCGGCGGCGCAAGGTGAAAAGACTTCGTTATCTTTAAACTCAAAAATTGCCTTTCTATGCTCTCCACGCCAAGCAATTCCAAAAATAGAAAAACAATCGCCAACCCCATCAAAAAGTTCAAAACCATCTAATAATTGTGTGCTTCCGAATGCGTCGCAATCATATTTTTCGGTTGCTATATTAATTTCATTAAGCCAGTTTTTATCGGGAAATGCATCGGGATTAAGATTTATTATCCATTCAGCTTTTGCAAGTTTTGACGCCTGATTATTGGCTTTGGCAAAGCCAGTATTTTCGCTATTTTGTATAAAAACATCCGCGCGCCTTTGTTCATTTTCAAATGGCTTATGGTTTGAATTATTATCAATAAGTATGGTTTCAAAATTTTTATAAGTTTGCTTCTCAAGGCAATCAAAAAGACGCACTAAATCATCGGCGCTATTATAACTTATGATAAGAATTGAAAATTTAGGCGCGTGTGGCATCATCAATTGCGTTTGCTATTTTTGCCGCCAAAAGCCCTTCTTCACCGGTAATGAAAACTTGTGCGCCATCCAGAATTGAAGCCGTGAAATCAAGATGTGCCTGAAGCATTGGATCTTTAATTCTATCTGCAAAATCGGCATTAAGATTAAAGCCAGTATTATCGGTGAAAGTTTTATTTATATAATCAATTTCAACTTTGCCTGATGCATATTCAATAATAGTGCCTCTATCCCTTATATCGGCGGCGCGGCTGGCGATAAATTCGGCCCTTGCGCCATTCTCATAAATAATTTCAGCTTCAATTGCATCAGGATTATAAATAGAGCCGCTAAGGCGTTTGGCTTTTATGGTTTTAACAGGTGACTTAAAAAGAATTTGCGCCAAATCAATATCATGCACCATTAAATCAAGCGTCGCCGATACATCAGATCCACGTGGGGAAGGCAGGCCAATGCGTTTTGAATAAATATATTTTGGGGTTTCAATTATATCCAAAAGCCCCATTGCTTTGAATATATATCTTTCTTGATGGCCAATTTGTAAAATAAGATTTCTTTCATTGGCAAGCTTAACAAGCTTTTCGCCATGCTCATTCTTTGGGGCGATTGGCTTTTCAATCATTGCATGCTTATTTGCTTTAAGCGCCGAAACCGCAATTTCAAAATGCGTAGTTGCGGGCGTGGCAATAATTATGGCATCTATATCATTTAAAAATGCGCCAAGGTCATCATAAGCATTAACACCTAAATCATCGGCGCGTTTTTGTGCGGCCTCTAAAAATCTATCATAAATACCAATAAGTTTAGCGCGTGGATTATTCAAAACTTTGGAAGCATGAAAACCACCAAAAACCCCTGCACCTGCGACCCCAATTTTTAACATTTTCTACCTTTTCTTTATATTATTTATAAAGCAAATTTTTCAAAGCGAAACAAGTTATTCATAAGTATTCGAATCAGCATAATTATTAGTAAAATTGAAAACTGGAATCATATGTTCATATTAAACGAAAGGCTTGCTGCCGATACAATCGAAATAATGGATTTAGAAGTATCAAAGCTTCTTTTAATGAATGATAGCCGTTATTTATGGCTTATTCTTGTGCCGCGCATCGAAAATGCGGTGGAAATCCATAATCTTGAACCTGATATTCAGTCCAAAGTTTTTAATGAAATTATGATGGTTTCGAAAATTGTTGCTGGTATTGAAGGCGTTGAAAAACTTAATACTGGCGCACTTGGTAATGTGGTTTCGCAATTACATATTCATATTATAGGGCGTAATAAGAATGATTTTGCTTGGCCTGCGCCCGTGTGGGGCAATGGAAAAGCGGCACCATATAATGATGCCGCCGAATTAATTTCCAAAATAAAATCTGCTATCGCTTAGAAAGCATACCCATAATGTCATCAAGTGGGTTGCCGTCATTATTCATATCAATCATGCTCGCAAGGCCACCAAGCGCATTATTGGCGCCAGAATTGCCACCCATAACCGATCCAAGAATATTGCCAATCATGTTATTATTGCCGCCACCAACTGCCGCGCCGATTAATTGACCAAGTCCGCCTTGATTGGCTTTGCTTGCCATTGCACCCGCCGCCATTGTGGCAAGAACAGGAAGGATTTGCTTTAGTAAATCTGGGCTTATACCAGTTTGTGTAGCCGCAGTTGCTGCAACTTCGCGCGATACTTCTTTAGAGCCAAAAATAGCGCCCAAAATTTCATTGCCTGCCGCAGTAGTTCCAGGGCGCGCTAATTCTTCGGGATTATCACCAATGGCAACATGATCTTGCTTTAAAAGTCCACCAATAAGGTTTTCTATGCCGCCCGATTGCGCCGCTTGGTTTTTAAAACCACCTGCAATCATTGGTGCTAAAGCTTCGATTGCGCTTTTGCTTTGTGACGGGCTTATACCAAAACGACCAGCGATCATTTCAACCGCAGTACCGCCGCCGGCTTGTAAAATTTGTCCTAATAATCCACTCATTATATACCTCTGAATATAACCCTAAAAAGATAGGCTAAAGTTAAATCATAAATGTGACAATCGCAATTAAATACTCTTAAAAAGCGTATCATTTTATGCTTATTCTTTGGCGTGATGTAGAAGGTTATTTAATAATCCAGATATTGTTTTCACGAAATAAAACTTTGTCACTAATAGAGTTTTCAGTTTTGCTTTCATTTTTTGCAATTAAACCAAGTCTTGCAACATCATCAATACTATCTGCTCTACCAATAACTATACGCTCACGATTTGGGATAGCCGCCGCAATTGGGCCGCCAAGTTTTTGCTCAATGCTTGTCCAAATTTCGGGAATTGCCAAAAGACTGGTTTCATAAGAGCCATCAAAAGTCGCTATTAATAGTCCTTCTTCGGTAAACCAGTTTGCACCTTTTAAAACCGTCTTTGTATTATTTTGCGCGATTTTATATGCGTCATCAAAGCTAAGCTTTAAATCATCAAGTCTATTAATCGGCATAAATGCCATAGAAGTACCAGTATCGGCAATAATTATAAGCTCTAGATTTTCTGCAAAGGGCTTGCGGACAATTGAATTTTTCGTATCATTAAAAGCCGTTAAGGTTTCAAAACTATCAATTGCCGCAGTATTTCTTATGATTATTCTTAAAGCTTCAGGTTTAAAAGGGTCATTATTAATAATGGTTTTTTCAATAAGCTTAGTAAAATTTTGAAATTCTTTGGTACGATTTACGCGCGGCTTATTTATGGTTTCTACAAAATTTTTGAGATCTATATTAATTTCGCGGCTTGCAATAATCGTCATAAAACTATTTGAATTGGCATCAAATCTTACACCGCGCACCGAAACGATTTTTTCAATTTCGGGCTTAAGTTTTGAATAGACATCAATAATACTTAAATTTTCTTGGGCTTTTTGGTTATTACGCCTTGAAGTCGCAAAAGTATCATTTCCCAAATCTTGGGAATAGGCAGGTATCGAACTTAAAGAAATTATCCAAACTAATGGAATTAAAAATCTTGTACTTATTTTCTTTATCATACCCATGCTTCCGATATTTTAATGGCAATTTTAAGACCAATTATTATTAAAGGCCTTTAATTGCAATCTATCTTAGCTTTTGCGCATGAATGGAAACTGAATTTGTCCAATTAAAGTCTTTGGGACATAATCTTCATGCTTACCTATATCAGTTGGGATTTTATCTTTTGGCATGTAAAAAGTGCCAAACATAATATCAAGAATTGGAAAAGTTGCCGCAAAGTTTTTATTACCGCCTTCATCGGGGTGGGTGTGATGCCAGCGATGGAATACAGGGCTTGCAAAAACATATTTAAATGGCCCAAATGTCCAATTAAGATTTGCATGCACCATTGCGGAATATAAAATATTAAATGGCACTAAAAGCGCCAATGAAGCCGGAGTAAAACCAACCCAAAGAGCAATAGAATTTGCAATAATCGTATGGAATATAATGTTTAAAGGATGAAATCTTACGCAATGTGCCCAATCAAGATTTTGTGCACCATGATGTATAGA
>CAYUCW010000029.1:0-20059 GCA_964443435.1 uncultured Caulobacteraceae bacterium
CACCGGTGCGCAAGTTTTTTTCCAAACACGCGGGCGGCGCAGTTGGCGATTTACCGGAATTGTTGAGATAGGTTTTTCAGGGATGACAACTTAAACACCCTTCAGTCACCTTCGGTGACAGCTTCCCTCAAGGGAAGCAAAGCGCGATACCTTTCCTTCCCCTTGGGGAAGGTGGCGGCGTAGCCGACGGAAGGGGGTAAATATTCAAGCCAAACAAGACTTTATTATTGGACCAAATAAATATAAGAATGTTAAATGGAACTTACTTATTTACTTATAGCTTTTTATATATTGTTATTTGCTTTCACATTTATTGCGATTGCACTACCAATTAAGCTATTATTTAGTGAAAATATTAAAACAAGATTTTATGCAACTTTAACATTAGTATTTTACTCTTTTGCATATATTACTCTTTTCATAATTTATAATATTGATGATCAATATTTATCTTTAGATTTCTTCTTACCTCATTCTGTCGATACAGTTTTTGGATATCTATTTAATGCTTCATTCGCGGGAATATTAGCATTAATATGTTCAGTTTTAGTAATGTATTATTACTATAAAAAATTATCGATTAAAACTTCAAATAGAATAAAGATTCTCTTTGTAAGTGCATTCATTTTTAACCTAGCTTTGTTCATTTTTATTAATATATTTGTTCATTTGCAAATTAGAATTATGGCATGGCATCAATTCGGTAATAATCAATGTGCTTTGAAAATTTCAAATCCCTATGAAATGCTTAAACTTAGAATATCTGCCAAAAGGCTTGATAGTTATGCTTTAGTATTAGCTCCAACTGGTGAATATAACTGGAGTTTTGAATCCGCAAAATGGACGCCAAACACATATACAGGCGCTTCAAGTGATGATGTAATAGCTTTAGAAAAAAAGAAGCTTAAAGACATTGAATCTTATAAATTATGCGTCTCAAAAATAAAATAATTTATCCTTTGTCCTCGATAAGTCTAACAGATTTTCCGGCATGACAATATAAAATCCCCTCAGTCGCCTTTGGCGACAGCTCCCCCGCATTGCAGGGGAGCACGTTCTCTAAATCTAGTGCGGCATTGACCTCCCCCGTTCACGGGAGAGGTGGCAGCGGAGCTGACGGAGGGGGTGAGGAATAGTTTTATTACCCCAAATTCGCCTTAATCTGATCCATCATTATTTTAATGGTCTGTTCCTTATAGTCCGCGCGGAATTTATGAAGCGGGTGATAAGATTCTTCTTGATCATAGGCATGGGCGGCTTTTTCAAAAATTGTTTTTTCGATTTTCACGCCCTGTTCAAGTAATTTATCATAGCATTTAAGCAAAAGCTTATCACCAACCACCGCGTCGCTTCCGCCAATTATCATGTGCGACGGGACTTTGCGCTGCCACCCTTTTTCTTGTGTAAAGCTTCCCATGCCGCACCAAGGATAAATAATCCCTGCGGTCTTCAGGCTTTCAAATGGGGTTTCGCCTAAATCCGTAATTTTACTATATTTATAGATTTCGGTTTCAAGCGCCAAAGCATCCATAATTGTCCATCCGCCATGTGACCAACCAATTGCATGAATATTATTGCTATCGACCCAATCAAGAGTTTTGGCATATTTAATACCGATTGCAAAATCGCCCGCGCGTTCACGGCCCCAAAGAAATGTTCCCGAGCAAACAAGTGTAGAAGCGGCAATAATATTCCGAACACCTCTTGGGTTAAGGCTATCGATTGATAAATATCCAAAGCCATTTTCAAGGGCGGCCTTTTTATAATCATCTTGCGGCAAATGCGGATCGCCGCAACCATGAAGCATAATAATTATTGGAAATTTACCCTCACCTTCGGGCTTTTTAAGTGTGAAAAAAGGCAAAAGCTTTTTTAAACGTGCGTCACTATTTTCTTTGGGTAAACTAATCATAATTTTATATAAATTATAAATTGCAATTTTCAAAATTAAAATATTGTAGTTTTTTATATTTATGGCTAAATTCAATATATGGAACAGACAGACCCAAATTTTAAAATCCCGAAAACACGGCTAGAAGCTTTTTCCGATGGCGTGATTGCGATTATTATTACAATCATGGTTTTGGAATTGAAAGTTCCGCATGGTCATGATTTAAATGCACTTTTACCGCTTTTGCCAATATTCCTAAGCTATGTCCTAAGTTTTATTTTCGTGGGGATTTATTGGAATAATCATCATCATATGCTGGCGGCAAGTCATAAAATAAATGGCGCGGTTTTATGGGCAAATCTTCATCTTTTATTTTGGCTTTCGTTAATTCCGTTTTCAACTGGCTTTATGGGCGAAAATCATTTTGAAAAATTACCAGTGGGGATTTATGGCATAAATCTTCTTATGTGTGCGATTGCCTATACAATACTTGCAAAAATTTTAGTGGCCCTAAGCCCTGAAAATTCACCGCTTTCGATTGCTTATAAAAAAGATAAAAAAGGTATTATTTCTTTGGTTTTATATGCAATTGCCATACCTTTTGCTTTTTATATTCCTGTAGTTTCAATGGTTTGTTTTGTAAGTGTTGCGCTTCTTTGGCTTATCCCTGATTCAAGAATTGAAAAACTAAGCAAATAGTCTTTTGCGCTTTGTCATTGAACCTTTAATCAATAAGTATTAAATATGCTTTTTAATAAAGGTTTCCAAATTGAATATTCTTGATTTTAAAAAGCGCAAACAAGCAAATGATAAAATAAGTTTTATTACTTGTTATGATTATTCATCGGCACAAATTGTGGCGGCATCAAATATTGATTGTATTTTGGTGGGCGATAGTTTGGCGATGACTATTTATGGCTATCCTACTACTTTGAATGCAAGCGTTCCTATGATGGCGGGGCATATTGGTGCGGTGGCGCGCGGCCTTAAAGATTCTAAGAAATTCATTGTTGGCGATATGCCATTTTCTTCTTATCGCAAAGGCATAAAAGACGCGGTTGAGGCGGCAAGCGAATTAATGATTGCCGGCGCACACGCGGTAAAGCTTGAAGGGGCAATTGGTAATCTTGAAATTATTAAGCACCTTGTTGATGGCGGTATTCCGGTTATGGGGCATTTGGGACTTACACCGCAATTTATAAATCAATTGGGCGGCTATCGCATACAGGGCAAAAGCCAAGCACAATATGATAATATTATAAATGATGCCAAGGCCTTAGAAGATGCGGGCTGTTTTTCACTTGTGCTTGAATGTGTCCCTGCGGCACTTGGTAAGGCTGTAACCGAGGCAATTGAAATCCCAACAATTGGGATTGGCGCAGGCAAGGATTGCGATGGTCAAGTTTTGGTTTGGCAAGACGCACTTGGCATAAATAAAGAATTCAAGCCAAGATTTGTAAGGGTTTATGATAATGGGTTTGAGCATTCATTAAATGCCCTAAACCAATATGTAAGCGATACCAAAGACGGAAGTTTTCCAAATAATGAAGAAAGCTATTAATGCTTATTTTTCATACCCCTCAAGAAATGATAAATTTTAGCGCGTCAGTTAAAGGCGCGATTGGTTTTGTGCCAACTATGGGTGCACTGCATTCGGGGCATGAAGAATTATTAAAGCAAGCAAAAGTCAATAATGATATTGTCGTGCTTTCGATTTTCGTAAATCCTACGCAGTTTAATGATAAAAACGATCTTCAAAAATATCCAAAAACTTGGGAAGCGGATTTGGAAATCGCCAAAAAAAATGGCGTTGATGTAATATTTGCCCCCGATTATGATTCAATATATCCTGATAATTATCGCTATGTCCTAAGTGAGAATGAGCTTTCAAAAACACTTTGCGGTAAAGATAGGCCAGGGCATTTTGATGGCGTTCTGACGATTGTTATGAAGCTTTTTAATATTGTTTCGCCAACCAATGCTTATTTTGGTGAAAAGGATTTTCAACAATTATCTCTAATCGAAAATATGGTAGAGGCGTTTTTTATGCCGCTTAATATTATAAGGGTTAAAACGGTTCGTGAAAATGATGGTCTTGCCAAATCTTCACGCAATATGCGACTTAGTCAAAAAGGGCGTGAACTTGCGCCAATAATATTTCAAACCATAAATAGCGCGAAATCCGCCGAAATGGCCGCAAAAAAGCTTGAATCCGCAGGCTATATTATTGATTATGTAACGGATTATAATGATCGAAGATTTGTTGCGGTAAAAACCAATGATACAATTGATGGCGGCACTATAAGGCTTATTGATAATGTCGAAATCTAAAATCCTTATCTTAATATCTGGCTCTATTGCCGTTTATAAAGCTTGCTATTTAGTTTCAAAGCTTTCGCAAAATGGTTTTGAAGTAAAAATTGCAATTTCAAAATCGGCATTAAATTTTGTGGGCGCAACCACATTCGAAGCTTTATCGGGAAGTGTTCCACTGTCGGACGCTTATGAAACTGGTCATGCGCTTGATCATATTTATCTTATGCGCTGGGCCGATATTGTTATTGCTTGCCCGGCTACTGGAAACTTTATTAATAAAATCGCAAATGGCATTGCCGATGATTTAATAAGCACACTTGCACTTGCCCATGATTATACCAAGCCGTTTTTAATTGCACCGGCTATGAATACGCAAATGTATTTAAATCCAATTACGCAAAAATCGGTGAATTTATTATCAGGGCTTGGCTTTGAAATCCTTGAAACCGCTTCGGGGGTTTTGGCGTGTAAAGAAGAAGGTTCGGGTAAATTACTTGATCCCGATTTAATATTTGACGCGATTTTAAATGCCCTTAAATTGCCTAAGAATATAAGCATTGTGCCGAAAGCCGAAACCCAAAAAATCCTTATTACTTCGGGCGGAACTATAGAAGCAATTGATAATGTAAGGGCGATAACCAATACAAGCACTGGGGCAACCGGGGCAAAGCTTGCGGAAACCTTATCTGAATTAGGGTTTGCAATTGATTTTGTTTCGGCCGCCAAAAGTAAAAAGCCAAATTGTGAATATAATGCAATTGAATTCACCGATTTTAAAAGCCTTGAGCAGGCTTTAAACTCGCTTAATTTATCAGAATATAAAGCAATAATTCACACGGCGGCGGTTTCGGACTATAGCGTTGAGGGCGTTTATTCAAATGGCAATAAAATATCGGGCGATAAAATTTCATCAGATCTTGAAAGCCTTGATATAAAACTTATTAAAAATCCAAAACTTATAAATAGTTTTAAAAAGCGCGCACCAAATACGCTCTTGTTCGGGTTTAAACTTGTTTCTGAAAATGATGCAAAACTTGCGGTGCAAAAGCAAATAGATGCCGCGCAGTCTGATTTTATAATTCAAAACTCAACCAAAGACATAAATGGCAATAAAGCCAAGCATGTCTATAATATTTATGATAAAACGGGCGAAAAAATAAATATAATCGAAGGCGCACAAAATCTTGGCGGCCTAATTGCGGTCTTAATAGGGGCGAAAAATGATACTGGCGCTTGATGTAGGTAATACCCAAATTTATGGCGGTGTTATTAAAAATGATGAAGTGATTTTTGGGTTTAGACGCTCTTCAAAAACTGGCGCTTCTTCGGATGAAATTGGTATATTTTTACGGACTGTTTTGCGTGAAAATAATATTGATTATAAAGAAGTAAGGGAAATTGTCGCTTGTTCGGTTGTGCCTGCGGATAATCACTCCCTTGCAAGTGCTTGTGTGAAATATTTTGATATTTCACCATATTTTCTTGAGGCCTCTAAAAATACTGGACTTAAAAATAAATATGATAACCCTAATGAAGTTGGCGCGGATAGAATAGCGAATGCCATTGCGGCAACCAAGCTTTATCCCAATCAGGATTTAATTATTATTGATCTTGGTACGGCAACAACATTTTGCGCCATAAAGGCCGATAAAACCTATATGGGCGGTGTTATTATTGCGGGCATTAGGCTTTCAAATGAGGCACTAGGGCAAAAAGCCGCAAAACTTTCAAATGTTGAAATAAGAAAATGTGAAAACGTGCTTGGTACAAATACCGTAAGTTCAATGCAAACAGGGCTTTATTTTGGTCATTTGGGCGCGATGGAATTAATCATAAAAAAGCTTACGGACGAATGTTTTAATGGCAAAAAGCCAATGATTATCGGCACGGGCGGGGTTTCAAGCCTTTTTGAAGGCTCTGGGATTTTTGATGAAATTAATTCAGAGCTTGTTCTTTGGGGTCTGGTTGAGGCTTTGAAAATAAAAGACTAGATAAAATCCGTCATATTTTTGTTACAAACATTTAATCTGTTGTAACAAAATGTGAAATGACGAATTTGAATTTCCGTGTTTCTCTATATTCAAGAAAACCATTTCGGTTTTTCTTTTTATCGGAGGTATTAACATGGCTTTAGAAGCACATATACGCGAATTATCAGATAAACATTTCCGCCTTGATAGTTTAATCAAAATGGAAACAAGATCCCCATCTACTGATTATACGCATATAAAAACTTTAAAGCTTCAGAAACTAAAGATTAAGGAAGAACTTGAAAGCTTAAAGCGACGACATTGATTTCCGCCATTGATTTAATCGCTAGTTTTTCAGCCGCATTAATTTGCGGCTGTTTTCTTTTCAAAAATCTCATTTTGCGCTTTTAGTAAGGGAACAATAATATCAGAAACTGGGGTTGGGATATTATGTTTTTTCCCCATCTTCACGATAATTTCATTTCTTGCGGGCCATTCACTTTGATTGCCATTTCGCATATCTTCAAGCATTGAATTAGTGGCATCGGGGCGTGAATTAAGAAAATGCGCCATTTGCTCTTCTATTATTTCATCACCAAGTTTTGCGCCTTCGGCACGGCCAACAAGAATGGTTTCGGTCAAAATGCCCTTCGCAATTTCATAAATTTCTTTATTATGAAAAACTTCCATATTGCGATTTGTAAGGCAAGTAACCGCGCCACCTGGGGCATTTATACAAAGCTTGCGCCATAATTTAGTGGTAAAATCATCTGAAACTTCGGCATTAATATAAGTATTAGCAAACAGTCCGCAAAATTCCTGACCCAATTCATTGTCAGGTGTGCTTATAATCGCAAAGCCGCCCCATTCCACTTTATTTGGTGCAATTCTGGTGGCTGGCAAATCAATCATAACCGGAAGAATTTTTGCATTTTCAACAATGCCATTAAGCCTTTGCATATGCTCTACGCCATTTTGGATAATGGCAATTTTTGTATTCGGCTTAATAAGGCTTTTGATTTTATCGCTTGCCGCCGCATATTGATACGTCTTTAGGCAAATTATAAGCCAATCATTATTTTCAAAATCTTGGTTATAATTTATTTTTGAATGAATAAATTCTTTGCCATCTTGCAAAATATAAAGGTCGTCAATTGCTTGACGACCAATAAAATTAACTTCATTCTTAAGAAGGGCCGCGCCAACACTAAGCCCGATTGCCCCTGCACCAAGAATACTTATTTGCATTATTCGCTAGGCTCAATATTGCTTGATTGCGGTGCGCCAATTGCATCATGCGCCCCTGCTTCTGCTTTTGCTTTTTTAGCCGCAGCAACATTAATAAGATTATCAAGCTCAATCTGGCCGCAAAGACCAACCGCCACAGGATCAACCGGACGAATATTAGAGCTATCCCAATGTGATCTATCTCTTACGCTTTCGATGGTATTTTTAGTAGTACCAATAAGTTTGCAAATTGCCGCAATTGATACTTCTGGGTGATAGCGCAAGAACCAAGCAATCGCATTTGGTCTATCTTGACGACGTGATAAAGGCGTATAACGCGCCGCACGTTTCTTAGTTTTAGCAGGCGCTTCAATAATTCTTCCAATAAGTTTAGTAAGCTTATAATTAGGATCTGCTTCACCTTTGGCAATTTCGTCACGTGATAATTGACCATTACCAATTGGATCTTGGCCACGAACGCCGCCGGCAACATCACCATCGGCAATGCCTTTAACTTCTAATTGGTGCAAGCCACAAAATAATGCGATTTGTTCAAAAGTTAGTGCTGTATTATCGATAAGCCAAACTGCGGTGGCTTTTGGCATAAGAACTTCTGACATTTAAAACTCCTAAGGGATTAGTTACAGTTTTCTTATAATGCAAAGTGAATACTCTGCACCGCAAAAAACAAAAATTACGGAATAATAATTCCATAGCCCCTAATTGCAGTTTTAACAATAAGTATTGCGCAGTTTGCTATTTAATTTCTTTAACATAAATAACTTGAACCATTGTATCCTTGGTGGCTTCATCAATGCTTGCCATTATTTGGAATACTTCTTTGGAAGATTCATTGGCAATTGTTGCCATGCTTAATGGCCCCATATTCATATTTGCTTTTTGTGTATAGCCTTGTGGGGTTAAGTCATTTTTATAAAATTCAATAATTTTAGAAGGCGCATCTTTTGATTTAAAGCTTAGTATAATGGCGTTTTCATCTTTTTTATCGCCGCCGCCCGAAGTTTCTAGATTTGAAATATCCGTAGCATTTGGATAAAGTTTAACATATTTAGGCATGCCAGAAGGTATTGTGCCTTCGGAAATTTTTACGGTTGCACCGTCTTTTTCGCTTACTATATTTATTTCATTGCCGACAAGCGATTTTGAAACCGTAACATCTGATTTATTGCCAGTTGTCGGGTCGGTAACTTCTATCTTTTTCTCAATTTTCGGAGAGCAAGAAATAAGCAAAATAAATGCTGTGCAAATCAAATATTTAGATGTATTTTGTTTCATTATTTGCCCTCTTCTGTTTATCATAATTTTAGGATAACGTATAAAGATTGTTTGGCAAGAATAAAATAAAACAAGAATAAAATAAAAACTGAAAGGCAAGAAAATGTTTAATTTAAACAAAACCCAAATGCCAAGCCCTGAAAAAGCATTAAAGGGAAGAAGCACGGCTTTGGATGTTGCGCCTATTCATTTTGTTAAAAATGTTTCTATGTTTGCGCCATTTCCATCTGATGCAGAAATTGCTTATTTTGGGCTTGGCTGCTTTTGGGGGGCCGAACGAAAGTTCTGGCAACAAGACGGCGTATATGTAACCGCCGTAGGTTATGGCGCGGGCTTTACCCCAAATCCAACTTATGAAGAAGTTTGCTCTGGCGGTACGGGTCATAATGAGCTTGTAATGGTGGTTTATGACAAAGCTTTGGACTTTGCGAAACTTGTGCAAGTGTTTTTTGAAAACCATGATCCAACCCAAGGCATGCGCCAAGGTGGCGATATTGGCACGCAGTATAGATCAGGGATTTATCCAACAACAGACGCGCAAAAAACCATAGCCAGTGCAATGCTTAATACTTACCAAAACGAATTAAAAGCCAAAGGCTATGGCGCAATAACTACTGAAATCAAAACTGACATAGATTTTTATTATGCCGAAACCTATCATCAACAATATTTGGCAAAAAATCCAAATGGATATTGTGGGCTTGGCGGTGTTGGCGTAACTTGCCCTATTGGGCTTAAGGTTTAAAATGGCGGATATTGATTGCGTAATTATTGGCGCAGGGGTTGTGGGTCTTGCCATTGGTGCGGCACTTGCCAAGTCAGGTAAAAGCGTAATTATTCTTGAGAAAAATATGCATTTTGGCGAAGAAACTTCGGCAAGAAATTCCGAAGTTATTCACGCCGGAATGTATTATCCCACAGGCTCTTTAAAGGCAAAATTATGCGTAAGGGGCAATCACTTAATTTATGAATATTGTCAAAAGCGCGGAATTATGGCGAATGCCTTAAGCAAATTCATTGTTGCCACTAATGATGAACAAGTTTTGGGAATGGAAAAACTTTATAAGCGCGGCCTTGATAATGGCGTTCCTATGGAAATTTATGATGCCGCCAAAATAAAATCTCTCGAGCCTGCATTAAAAGCCAAAGCCGCAATATTTTCACCATCTTCAGGCATAATGGATTCGCACAGCATAATGCTTAGTTTATTAGGTGAGCTTGAAGATAATGGCGGCGCACTTGCACGCTCATCACCATTTTTAAGTGCCGAATATAAAAATAAAGAATGGCAAATCGAAGTTGGCGGCGAAAGCCCCACAAGCATAAGCGCAAATTTCCTTATTTTATCGGCAGGTCTTCATAGTGAAAATGTTGCAAAATCAGTAGCGGGTCTTGCCCCTGAATTTGTGCCAATTGTTAAATATGGAAAAGGCAATTATTTTAAATATACAGGCAAAGCGCCATTCTCGCGCCTTATATATCCAATGCCTTCAAAAAATGGACTTGGGATTCATTTAACCCCCGATGCCGCAGGGCATGCACGCTTTGGCCCCGATGTGGAGATTGTCACAAGCCTTGATTATAAAGTAAATGAAAGCCGTAAAGGAATTTTTGCAGCTTCTATAAAATCATATTGGCCAGAATGCGATGAGAACTTACTTGCGCCCGATTACACAGGGATAAGGCCAAAAATAGGTAATGCGCTTGAAGGCTTTGAAGATTTTAAAATCCTTGATAAATCAAATCATAATCTTGAAGGTCTTATTTGTCTTTTTGGAATAGATAGCCCAGGGCTTACATCATCATTGGCGCTTGGCGAAGAAATCCTTGCAAGGGTGAATGCCGCGTAAATGCCCAAAATAATTATAAACCTTGAAGCAATTATTCAAAACGTTTTTAAAAGCGCGAAATATATTTATTTTATTAAAAAATATATTTTGGCACTTGGATTAATTCTTGGTTTTCTGGCGTTTTCGGCTTTAATTTCTTATTTAAAACTCGATACGGACATCGGCTATATTATTTATTTTATAGCTTTTATTGCCATTATTATTTTTGCATTTAAAAATATAAAATCGCCCAAAATAATCACGCGCGAAAATATTATAAAAAAAATTGAAGCCAAAGCAACAATCGAAGTTTTTGATAATGATAAATTATTTGGGGGCGATATAAAGCTTTGGGAAAATTATAAGGCGGGATTGGAATCTATAAAATTACCTAAGCTTTTTATATTTGATTGGCTTGAAACCAAAGAAAAAATCGCGCTTTTTATCTGTGTTTTGGCTTTATTTATAAATGCATTTTTCCTTGCGCCGCATATGATATTCCCTGATATATTAAGAATAACAGGGCAAGAGGTTTCACTTAATATCCTAAGTGAAAATGGAAAAATTGAAGCGGGTACAAATTTAATCAATAAGAATGATGAAATTGAAATAAGCTTTAGTGGTGCACCAAAAATTAAAATTAAATATGGTAATTTTGAAACTATGCTTTTGCAAAATCAAAAGCTTAGATTATATCCAAACCGTCAAGAAAATTTAAAAATATATTATTTTGGACAAAGATTTAACGGTAAGATTAATTTTATAAAGCCATTAAAGCCTATAATATCTGGTGATATTGATTTTAAAATCTATGAAAATGGGGTTTTTGGACTTGGCTTTTCGGGTGAAAATCTTGAACAAGCGGCATCATTAAAACTTATTGGGCTTTTGAATAATACCGAAATCAAAATAGATAAGCTTAATAATGGCGAAAATAAAATTATCATAGATCCGCGCGAAAGTGTTTTAATGGGACAAAGCGCGCTTATTTTCCTTAAAATTGGTAGCGAATATAAATTTATAGGACTTAAAAAACTACCAGAACTTAGGTTAAGAACCGAGCTTGCAAAAAATCTAAACACACTAAGAGTAAATGTCTTAAAAGAAACAAGGAATTATAAAAAATTCCGACAATATTATGATGCCGAATTTAAGCCTATTAATAATAAAATTCATAGCGCACCAAAATCAGTGCAAGAAGCTTATTATTTTCTAAATCAAGTTTTACGTGGCAATATTTTTGAAGACGAATTTCTTTTAAATTTTGCGTATCAAAATCTATATTATGCGGATAATTTAAATGAAGCAAAAAATGCGGCAAGTTTGCTTTGGGATATTATAAAAACCGATTTGGACACTAATTCCCTTGAAGAAGTTATAGCGGCGATTAATTCACTTAAGGAAGCAATAAAAGAAAATAAGCCGCCCGAAGAAATAGAGGCTTTAAAAAATAATCTTCGTGCCAAAATAAATGAGCATATTCAAAAGCTTGCCGAAAATGCGCAAAATTCCAATGAAACCAGTGATTCAATGCCTAATACAGACGGTAGATCTATTGAAGACATCATCGAAAACGCAGGTAATAATCCAGATAGCCTTGATAGCTTAAAAGAAATAATGAAAAATCTTGCGCTTACAAATGGCGGCATGGATATAAAATCAGAACAATCAAAAATTTTAGAAAATCTTGAAAATGCAAGCCAAGAAAAAACTAAAGATTTGGCCAAAGAAGAAGAAAAGCTTTTAAAAGCAGTGCGTGAAAAATTGCCAAATAATATAATTGGTGAAATGCAAAAAATGCAAAAAGCGATGGAAATTGGCGATAAGGATACGGCAAAACAAACTGGCGAAAAAATAATGGAATTATTAAACCAGAATGGTGAGAATAATGATTATGATACTAAATCTGAAACCGAAATCCCAGATGAGCCTTCGATAAATAAAAATCGTGATTTAATAAGAGAAATCAATAAACGGCTTGAAAATAATAATGGTGAAACCGAAGAAAGAAATTATTTACAAGATATTTTAAAAAATGTGGATTAGGTTTTTGAATTAAGCTTTTCATAATTTTCAAAATCTTGGGCTTCGGCAATTCTTTCTAATCTATCCATAAGCTCATTATATAAATCATCGCGCATTTTTTGCTTATCTTCAAAGCTTATAGGTTTTTCGGTCTTTAAAAGATTATTGGTTTTTATTAGTTTTTCCAAAACTTCGATTTCGGTTTTTGCACCCGATGAATCGCCATTATTAACTTTTACGATAATATTTCGCTTGATTATTTCAATTAAGTCATCGAAATCCTCACATTTTTGAATATTGGATTCTTTTTGTGGATTTTTTATATTTTCACGAATAGTTTTTAAATCAAGGCTCATAATTATTTATAAGCCCTGATTTTAAATATTGGATAATTATCCCGCTATCCGCATTATAATTTCCCATTCGGCATCGCTTACGGGCTGTACCGAAAGGCGCATATTATTAATAAGCACCATTTTCTCTAGGCCTTTAGTGATTTTCGCGTCTTCAAGTCCAAAAGGTGTCTTCAAATCTTGCTTGGCTTTAAAATCAACAACTGACCATCTATCATCTTCGGCATCTGGATAGGCGGTTTTAACAACTTCGGAAATTCCGACAATTTCTTTGCCAATATTTGAATGATAAAAGAAAGCCAAATCACCAAGCGCCATCGCCCTAAGATTATTGCGCGCGCCATAGTTTTTTACGCCTGTCCAGGGATCGCCAGACCCATCGATGCGTGTGACTTCTTTATGTTTTTGCCAAGACCATTTGTCAGGCTCGGACTTAATAAGCCAATATGCCATAATACCTCTATATTTATATTATTTCGCTTAGATTAGCATGATTTTTTAATAATAAATCATTTCTTTCAGCGTCATTATCATAACCATAAATATATAGAATTGCGGATTTTATATTGCCATTAGTATGTTTAATAGCATTTATTGCTTTTTCTTCGCTTGTGCCAGTTACACCCATTATAATTCTTATTGCGCGATTTCTTAGCTTTTTATTGGTTGGTATCATGCCAACCATATAACCTTTATAAAGGCCGCCCATATCAATCATTAGTGCGCTTGAAAACGCATTAAGTGCGATTTTTTGGGCGGTTCCGGCCTTAAGCCTTGTTGATCCTGCAATAATTTCAGGGCCAGTATCAAGTAAAATTCCAATATTTGCGGCTTCTAAAATCAAAGTATGCGCATTATTTGCAAAACCAATAGTAAGCGCACCGCGATTATTGGCTTCTTCAATTGCGCCATGTGTGAAAGGAGTGCGCCCCGAAGCCGCAACACCAATAATCACATCTTTATCGCATATTTGGTTTTGGGCAATTATAGCGCGACCGCCCTCATAATCATCTTCGGCATTTTCCACCGCTTTGATTAAGGCTTCATCGCCACCTGCCATACAAAGCAAAAGCCTGTCCCAGCCCCAACCAAAAGTCGGATAAAGCTCTACGCCATCTTGGACGGCAACTCTTCCCGAAGTGCCTGCGCCAACATAAACAAGGCGGCCATTAGTTCCGAAGAGTCTTTGTTTCGCCATATCAACCGCGCGCGCAATTTCGGCATGCACCATGCTTACGGCATTAAGCGCGGCTTGCTGATTTTCAATAATCGCAAAAACTTTTGCCTTATTATCCCAGCTATCAAGAGCTTCAAATCTTGTATCTATGGCTTCTGTTGACATTTTGACCCCAAAATAGACTAGCGCATTTTGCGTTTAGTTAAAACAAAACGCAAGCGCTAGTTTCTTTTGTTTGTCGCATTTTGCGAATCGTCAAGTGATTCCACTTGACTTCAAAATGCTCTAGCAAGGTTTTATGAATTTTTAATAAACTTAACTATAAACTATTCAGGAGTATTAATTGCCATTTAGCATTAGAATATACTAGCATTAGAATATTAAAGAGAAAAAATGACCGATTTGATTTTACCGCAAACTCTAATGTTTCAAGAATTAAGTTCGGCTCCTAATATTGCGGCAGATATTCTTAAGGAGAATACAAAACATTTTATTGAACTGGCTTCGATTATAAAGGCAAGAAATCCATCAATTATGGTGACTTGTGCGCGCGGATCTTCTGATATGGCGGCAAGCTATGCCAAAACAATATTTGAAACGCGGCTTGGCATGCTTATGCCGTCTTATGCACCGTCAATGTCATCGGTTTATGATACTTATTTTCGCAATCTAGATAATTCAATTTTTATCGTAATTTCACAATCAGGCAAAAGCCCAGATATTCTGGCAAGCCTTATTGCCGCCAAAGAAGCCGGTGCATTTACCATTGCTTTGGTGAATGATGAAAACTCACCGGTTGCAAAAATTGCGGATTATATTTTGCCTATGTGCGCTGGCAAAGAAAATGCGGTTGCGGCTACAAAATCATTTATCGCGTCATTGATAAATCTATTGGGCTTGCTTGCCCATATTATTAATGATGAAGAATTATCTTATGCGATTCTAGATATTCCAAATATATTGGCAATGTCACTTGATATGGATTGGGGCTTTGCCCTTGATAGTTTTGTAAATATTGTAAATATGTTTGTTCTAAGCCGAAGTCTTTGCTTTGGAATTGGCGGTGAAGCGGCCTTAAAGCTTAAGGAAACTTGCGCAATTCATGCCGAAAATTTTTCCGCCGCCGAAGTACGTCATGGCCCAATGACACTTATAAAAAAAGATTTTCCGCTCTTAATGTTTCCGCCAATTGATGCCGCCAAAGAACATTTTTTATCTTTAACCGATGATTTTGCAATGCGCGGTGCAAAATGCTTTATAATTGGCGAAGAAATTAAAAATACTATTCATTTGCCAAGCGTGAAGGGAATACACCCCTTAATAGATCCGATAGCAAAAATACTATCATTTTATAAGTTTGCCGAAGAATTATCACGACTTCGCGGCTTTAACCCTGATGCCCCGCCTTTTTTACAAAAAATAACCCAGACTTTATAATGCCATGATTACGCCCGAAAAACATGATTATATTTTAAAAGGTGCAAAACTTGCACTTCCTGACTATATTTGGCCCAAGCCTATTAAAATGGATATTCATATTAAGGACGGGATTATTTATGATATTGGTGAGGACTTAAAGGGGAATATTATTGAAACATCAGGCATTATAAGTGCCGGATTTATTGATACCCAAGTTAATGGCGGTGGCGGTGTTTTATTTAATGATGAACCAAATAAGCAAGGCATAGAAACCATTTATAATGCCCATGCAAAGTTTGGCACCACAAGCATGCTTCCTACCCTTATAAGTGATGATATTGAAAAAATTGAATTTGCGCAAAATTCGGTAAGCGCGTCACATGATGGTATTCTTGGCATTCATATAGAAGGGCCATTCATAAATGCGATTAAAAAAGGTATTCATGATGAAACCAAATTCAAAATTTTAAATAGTGAGTATATTAAAAAACTAACAAGGCTCAAAACTAAGCTTACGCTTATTACGCTTGCCCCCGAATTACAGGCCAAGGGCGCAATTGAAAAACTTGTTAATAATGGTGCAATAATAAGTGCAGGGCATACAAATGCGACCGCCGAAGATTTAATGCATGCCATAGAGGAAGGGCTTACAGGATTTACCCATTTATATAATGCAATGTCGGGTCTAAGTGCGCGTGAGCCAGGGGCGATTGGCTATGCCCTAAGCTTTCCACTTGCCTATTCTGGAATAATTATAGATCTTGCCCATGTTCATCCAAGAAATGTAAGATTTGCTTATGATTGTCTTAGTGCAAGAAGCCTTATGATTGTCACAGATTCCATGAGCGTGGTCGGCACAAATCTAAAAGAATTTGAACTTTATAATAAACGAATCACTATTGAAAATGACACTTGCTATGATGAAAATGGGGTTTTGGCGGGTTCTGCGCTAAATATGGCGAAAGCCGTTAAAAATGCGCATGAAAAAATTGGCATTCCGCTTGGCGCGGCACTGCAAATGGCAAGCGAAACCCCTGCAAGATTTTTAGGTCTGAATGATAAAATCGGCACTATAAAAATTGGTTATAATGCCGATTTAATTGTGCTTAATGATGATTTACAAGTTACGCAAACTTATAAAAATGGAATTCGAATTTACTAGGATTTAGTAACTGCACTATTGGTAATTAAGCGTAAACCAGCCATTATAAGACCAATAAATGCAATACTAATTCCTTGATAATTAACGGGAATTAATTGAATAAAGCCTAATTGCTCAAGGCTTCCGACAATTGTAATTAATGACGAAAAAATAAGTGTTCTATAACCTTTCATACTAACCTCTCTATTGTAAAGACAGTAATATGAAGGCGTTTTAAAGGGGTTGGATAGGCAAATTAATATCCATAAAAGTTTATAAATTATTATAAAGATTAATTATCCATACAGTTTTTTAATCATTTGCCTTATTTTCGCCTTATTTTGGCTATGACTAAGACATGATTGAGGGCGATAACATATTCGTCGGCCGATTGAGTTTCCTAGTTTTCTCAATAGCCCCAGCCCCTCTAGGGTTTGATCGGCCGACTTACCCCCCCCCATCCATTTGCACGGACTTGCCCTCTTTTAGAGGGCATTTGTGCTTATGTAAGTTTTCTTATTATTTCTTTCAAAGTTTGCGCCAGAATATTTAAATCATCGGGTTCTGATAGTCTATGATTTCCTGATTTAATAAAATTAATTTTGACATCTTGCGATTTTAATTTTTGTGCCAAATCAATTGAGCGCGTAAAAGGCACATCTTCATCCTGCATGCCATGAATTATGCGAACTGGGCAATTAATATTAATTGGTCCATTTAATAAAATATGCTTCTCACCATCCTTAATAAGATTATTGGTGATTTTATAACCATTAATATCATAATCAGTTTTTCGTAAGAGGTATCCATCGGTTTCAAGCTTTTGCTTTTGTTCTGGGCTAAAGCTATCCCACATTAAATCCTTGGTGAAATCGGGGGCGGGTGCAATAAGAACAAGTCCTTTAATGTTTGGATTTGTGGTCGCAAGTAAAAGCGAAATCCAACCACCCATAGAAGAGCCAACCAATATAATATCGCCATTTATGAGTTTTAGAATCTCTTCGCCATCAGATTTCCAATCACTAATATTGAAATCTTCGAAATTACCATCAGACAAGCCAGTGCCCGAATAATCAAATAAAATTGCGCCTTGTCCTGATTCAATTGCGATTTGCATCATTTGCGCAGCTTTTGATCCAGACATATCGGAATGATAGCCACAAAACCAAACTAAATAAGGGTATTTCCCAAGGCTGATTCGGTATTTAAGATTTATTCCTTTACAAGAAGCAATATTTTCGTAACTTACATCCATATTTTACCCTTTTGCCGATTAATTGTGCATTTCTTTAATAGAGTTATTTTTTGAACATACTACAAGTCATACCTGAACTAAATACAGGCGGTGCCGAAAGAACCACTATTGAGGTGGCGGACGCGGTTATGCGCGCGGGCGGCAAAGCCATTGTATTTTCTAATGGCGGCATTATGGAGGATGAGCTTAGTAGCATTGGCGCAAAACTATATAAAGCAAATGCAAAATCAAAAAATCCATTTAATGTTATAATTTTCAATGTTTTAAAGCTTATTAAAATTATTAAATCAGAAAAAATTGAAATAATTCATGCAAGATCCCGCGCGCCTGCCATAAGTGCTTTAATTGCTGCACGAATTTGTAAAATTCCTTTTGTGACTACATATCATGGAATTTATAAAGCCAAGGGCAAACTTAAAAATTTCTATAATGGAATAATGACAAAGGGTGATTTAGTAATTGCCAATTCTAATTATACAAAAACTTATTTAATGCATAAGCATAATCCTAAGCCTGAGAAAATTCGCGTGATTTATCGCGGCGTTGATTTTAATCGCTTTAATCCTTCAAGATTTACCGCCGAGGAAATAAATAATATGCGTGATTTATGGCAAATAAATAATGATTTGCCAGTTATTTTGCTTCCTGCGCGGCTTACTGAATGGAAAGGACAAAAGCTTTTAATTAAGGCTGCAAGCATTTTAAAGGCGCGTGGATTAAGAGCGAATTATATTTTTGCCGGCGATGATCAAGGGCGCATTCATTATACAGAATCACTTAGAGAATTAATCGCGTCTTACGGCCTTACTTCTAATTTCTTTTTAATTGGCCATACGCGAAATATGCCTTTGGTTATGATGTGTGCAGATATTATTATTAATCCTTCAAAAGAGCCTGAAGCATTTGGAAGAACCGCCGCAGAAGCAAGTGCAATGGGAAAACCTGTTATTGCTACAAGGCTTGGCGGCGCAATTGAAACAATTGAAGATGGTGTAACCGGATTTTTATTTACAAATAATAATTTTGAAGAATTAGCGGAAAAGATTGAAACTTTGCTTAGAATGCCACGTGAAAATTTCGAAGAAATTGGCAAAAATGGTGAAAAACGAGTAAAAAAGCTATTCTCAACCGAATCACTACAGGAA
Organism: uncultured Caulobacteraceae bacterium; assembly: GCA_964443435.1. Classification (GTDB taxonomy): domain Bacteria; phylum Pseudomonadota; class Alphaproteobacteria; order Caulobacterales; family Aquidulcibacteraceae; genus Pseudaquidulcibacter. The sequence continues at coordinate 19,045 of CAYUCW010000029.1, forward strand.
AAAACCTTGCAACTCTATAATGAATTGCTAAACAGGAAATAATGCAAAGAGATCCAATAGATAGAAATGTAAAAAATGTACTTATAATTGCCACGGGAACGCTTGGCGATATAATTCTGTCGATTGCTGCTTTTGAGGCAATAAGGCAATATCATAATAATTCGCACATTGTTTTATTAACAGAGCCAGAAGTAAAAAGGTTTCTTGCTAATTGCCCCTATATTGATGAAGTGGTTACAAATTGGCGCACTAATAATATTAGTGAGCAAATAAATTATTTCAGACAAATGCAGTCTGCGGGCTTTGATATTGTTTATGATTTAATCGGCAATGAAGAAACCGAAGAAATTTATAAAAAATTCTTGTTAAAGAAGCCAAAATGGTCTGGCATTGCCTATGGATGTTCACATCCGCATCTTGATAGATCGCGCGATAAAATGCACTTCCTTGATAGAGTAAGCGATCAATTATGGTTATGCGGTATTGGCCCCGAGGATGGTTATCCAATCGGTGCTTCGCCTTTGCCTAATTTAAATTGGTATATTAATATTCCTGACTTGCCGCCTATGGGCAAAGCGTCACAAGGTATTGATACTAAGTTTGTTTTATTTGCCCCCGAAGTAAATAGCCTTGCCATAAAAGGCTGGCCGCCTTCGAAATTTATAGAGCTTGGCAATAAGTTTGTAGAAATTGGTATAACCCCTGTATTGGTCGGAAGTTCAGTTTCCTATAGTTTGGGTAATGAAATAAGGGCGGGCATCCCAAGCGCGATAGATCTTATCGGAAGGCTTGATATATTTGGCTTTATGGGACTTGCCAAAGATGCAGAGCTTGTGATTGCTTCAGATGGTGATTTGGGGATTTTATGTGGGGTGATTGGTGTGCCAACCGTAAGCCTTATTAATCCAAGAAAAAATAGCTTAAGACAAGCCGCCCCGCGCGGAAGAAACACGGTTTCTTTGGTTTCGCGCGATATAAATGAAGTAAGCATTCAACAAGTAATGCAGGCTTGTAA
>CAYUCW010000029.1:20159-21468 GCA_964443435.1 uncultured Caulobacteraceae bacterium
TGGTTTCGCGCGATATAAATGAAGTAAGCATTCAACAAGTAATGCAGGCTTGTAAAGCGGTTAGTGAAATAGAGTTTTAAAAGCGGATAACGCTAATTGCGAAATTTAAACGAATAGTGTATTCAACGAATTATTATTCAGTAATAATCAACTAATTTATATTATTAGTATTTAACTTAATTAATGGAGAGACTAACATAAGAAGACCAATGGCAGCAGCGCCCACAAAATCTGATGGACCACGTGTAAATGAAGAAATTCGCGCACCGCGCGTTTTATTAATTGACGAAAACGGCGAAAAGCAAGGCGAAATGCCTTTAACAGCAGCTTTAGAAGCGGCAGCAGAAGCAGGCCTTGACCTTGTTGAAATAGTTGCAACTGCGAATCCGCCAGTTGTTAAGGTTATGGATTTCGGGAAATTTAAATTCCAAGAGCAGAAAAAGAAAAACGAAGCTCGTAAAAAGCAAAAAGTTGTAGAACTTAAGGAAATTAAACTTCGTCCGATGATCGATATCCATGATTATCAAGTTAAAACTAAACAAATGCAAAAATTCTTTGCCGAGGGTGATAAAGTAAAAGTTACTTTGCGCTTCAGAGGTCGTGAGATGGCGCACCAACATTTAGGTATGGAACTTCTTGTAAGGCTTAAAAATGATTTTGCTGAAACTGCAAAAATTGAGTCAGAGCCAAGATTAGAAGGCCGTCAAATGACTATGGTACTTGCACCTAAGAATTCTTGATAGCAAAAATTTATTGTTTTTAAATTGCCAAAGGTTAGTTAGTAATTACCTTTGGCAATTCTATTTGAAATTAGGCATTTTATGGCTTCCACCGCTTTAACAAAATTGCAACGCGTTAAACTTAAGCCATGGCGCATTGAAGATGTTATTGATGGCTGGCGTCTAAGGGTGCAGCTTACATCGGTTGCCCAAAATAATAGGGGCGATGAAGCGGCCATGAGAAATGGCGCGCTCAATATTTTAAAAGCCGCTTTATTTCGTGGTCGTATGATTGCCAAAGAAAGACTTGAAATTGGCGGCGGCGGCATTGATTGCGCCGAATTACTTGCCGCGGTTCAAGATGAAGTTATTCGTGCACTTTTCGATTTTATAACAACCCATGTTGTAAGGGTGCATAATCGCACCGCTTCGGAAAAACTAAGTATTTGCGCAACTGGCGGTTATGGTCGTTTTGCGCTTGCGCCTTCTTCAGATGTTGATTTATTATTTATACGCCCCACTAAAGACTCACCTTGGACAGAAAGCATTATTGAATATGTGCTTTATATGCTTTGGGATATGGGGCTTAA
>CAYUCW010000029.1:21568-27759 GCA_964443435.1 uncultured Caulobacteraceae bacterium
TATATAAAAAATAAAGTCTTTACTGCCAAACAAATGAAAACTTTCCTGCAATCAGCGGAGTTTTTATGGAAAGTAAGATGTCATCTTCATTTCTTAACTGGTCGCCCCGAAGAAAGACTTACTTTTGATCTTCAGCCTGAAATGGCAAAGCTTATGGGCTATGGCGATAGAGCCGATAATCCCGCCGTAGAACGCTTTATGAAGCATTTCTTCCTTGTGACCAAAGAAGTAGGTGCTTTAACGCGCATCATGAGTGCGAAACTTGAATCCGATTATTATAAATCTGCGCCAAAAGGTCTTGGGCAAATTTTTGCAAAAAAATATAAGCAGATAAAACTTGAAGATGATAGATTTATAATTGAAAATGGACGTATTGGTTTTGCCGATATAAATATTCCGCGCAAAGATAAATTATCTATGCTTTCAATATTTATACTGGCGGCAAAGCATAATTGCGATATTGATCCTTCTTCTCTTGCGGAAATTGCCAATCTTGCACCAAAAGATCTAAGCCTTAGCCGTAATTCGGCGGCAAAAAAACTATTCCTAGAAATTATGGAGCTTGAAACCGGTCCATTCTCTGTACTGAATATTATGAATGAAACTGGTCTTTTGGGGCGTATGGTTCCTGAATTTGGAAGAATAGTCGGCCAAACCCAGTTTAATATGTATCATCATTATACTGTTGATGAGCATACTTTGCGTGCCATAAAAATTATTGGCGATATAGAAACCAATAAGCTTCATTCCGAAGCGCCAATTGCCTCAGAAATTTTTCCAAAAATCGCTAATCGCCGCGCCCTTTATATGGCTATGCTTTTGCATGATGTTGGTAAAGGCAAGGGGGATCAGCAAATCTTGGGCGCAAAAGCGGCACGAATTGTTTGTAAGCGTCTAGAGCTTGATGAAAAAGAAACTGAAACTATTGCTTGGCTTGTAGGGCATCATTTAATTATGTCCGATGTCGCGCAAAAACGTGATTTGGGCGATCCTAATACAATTGCGCATTTTGCGGCGGAAGTTGAAACCTTGGAAAAACTAAGGCTTTTACTTGTGCTTACGGTTGCGGATATTCGTGCGGTTGGCCCTGGGGTTTGGAATGATTGGAAAGCGCAATTACTTCGTGATTTATATCAATTAACCGAAGCAATTTTACGCGGCGGCAGAACCGATGAAAAAGCTATTCGCAATGTATTGCTTGCGCAAGTAAATAGCGAACGCGATAAAATAATAAAAGAAAAAGAAGAAGCCGAATGGTTTTCCGCGCTTGATGATTCATACTGGCTTGGCTTTGATGAAAATCAGCATAATTGGCATCATTCCGAAATCAGAAAATTTCTTAAAAGCGAAAATAAAACCCTTATTGCTTCAAGGTTTGAACCCAATCGTGCGGCAACCGCAATTATGATTGTCGCCCCTGATAGACCAGGGATTTTTGCGGCAATCGCGGGTGTCTTTGCCGCCCATAATGCCAATGTTCTTGACGCAAGAGTATATACTTCAAAAGCCGGTCAAGCATTTGATATTTTTGCAATCCAAGGGCCATTAGGTGAAGCATTTGGTGCTTATGATAGTCGTAATATTAAGCTGCTTATTAAAGAAATACAAAATTGCATTGATACTAATGCCATTCCAAAAGCAATTATAAATGCAAAACCAGCCAAAAGAATTGCGGCCTTTAGCGTAGAACCATTTGTACTTTTTGATAATAATGCCTCGCTTTATGATACGGTCATTGAGGTTTCAGGGCTTGATAGGCCTGGGCTTTTGTCAAATATTGCGCTTACACTTAATGATGAAGCATTGAATATCACATCGGCGCATATTGGCGGTGTGGGCGAAAGAGCCGAAGATTCGTTTTATGTACGTGATGCCGCTGGCCTAAAGATTATAGATCAAAATATTCAAGATAGAATAAAACAAAAATTATTTAGTGTTCTTACGATGAATACTCAGGATGCCCCTGCGCTTGTGTCAACGCGCAAGCTTGCAAAAGCACCTTCTTCGAATAGGCGATAAAATGTCACTTGCCCGTAATACATTCACTCAATTTTTCTTCACAATGTTTTCAAGACTTTTGGGCTATGCACGTGACAGGGCAATATCAAATATGTTGGGCGCAGGGTTTGTTGGTGACGCGTTTGCCACCGCGCAAATGTTCCCTAATCTATTCAGACGTATCCTAGCCGAAGGTGCATTTTCTCAGGCTTTTGTGCCAGTCTTTGCAAGAACCACCAAAGATAAAGGTAAGGAAGAAGCGCTTAAAATGGCTTCGGAAACTTTTTCGGTATTATTATTTTTCACAATTATAATTGTGATAATTGCGCAAGTTTGCATGCCTTGGATAATGCTTGTAATCCATTCGGGTTATAAGGATGATAAGATTGCGTTTAATCTGGCGATTTTACTTACCCAATTAACAATGCCGTATTTAATAGGTATGGCACTATCTAGTTTATTTTCAGGGGTTTTAAATACTTTTGAAAAATTCGCGCTTTCAAGCTTTGTTCCATCATTACAGAATATTTGTATTCTTGCACTTATTTTCTGGACGCATGACGCACAAAAAGCGGCAGTTCTCGGCGCGATAGGCATAACAATTTCAGGGGTTTTACAGGCGGCATTTTTATATTATGGCTGCTATAAGCTTGGTTTTAGTTTAAAGCTTGGCGTTCCAAAACTTACGCCAAATGTGAAAACCATACTTGCGCTTATGGGCCCTGCGGTTATTTCGGGTTCGGCAACCCAAATAAATGTATTTATTTCACAGGCGCTTGCAAGTTTTGAAACCGGCGCGAAATCTTGGCTCTATGCCGCCGATAGACTATTTCAATTACCATTAGGCCTTATTGGTGTGGCGATTGGCGTGGCTTTATTGCCGAGGCTTTCAAAGGCGGTCGCCGATACATCAGGAACACGTGATGATCATAAAGCAATTTCCGAAGGCTTTGTTTTATCAATGGCGCTTACACTTCCTGCGGCGGTGGCGCTTTTGGTTATACCTTATTTCCTTATGTATGGTTTTTGGCTTGGTGGTAAGTTTGGCGTTACTGATGTGCAAAATACTGCCTATGCGCTTACACATTATGCTTGGGGGGTTCCTGCATTTGTTTTAATACGTATTTTCGCGCCACCATTTTTTGCGCACCAAGATACAAAATCACCAATGAATTATGCAATTGCAGGGGTTATTGCCAATATTATAATTGGCGCAGGCTTATTTTTAATATTTCATAATATTAATAAAACAGGCTATATTGGGCTTGCGATTGGTACATCAATTGCGGCATGGATTAATGCGCTTCTACTTGGGTATAATTTATTAAAAAGAGATTGGTGGCGAATTGAAAAATCATCAATTTCAAGAATGATTAAAATCATAATCTCTTCAATCATTATGGGCATTTATTTATATTTTGCAGGTCAAAATCAAGATTTAATTCTTTCATGGTTTGAATTTATGCCATTTGGCGGTAAAGAATTGGCAATTCTAATCGTAAGTCTTTTAGGTTTTGCAATTTATGGCTTGGCGGCAATCTTCACCAAGGCCCTTACCATGCAAGACATAAGAGCGGTCATAAAAAAATAATATAGTAAAATAGGTAAATTATGAGCGAGCAAAGACAAAAACGTGTATTTTCGGGCGTGCAACCAACCGCAAATATTCACCTTGGCAATTATTTGGGGGCAATTAAAAGATTTGTTCCTATGTCACAGGAAATGGAATCGCTTTTCTGCGTTGTGGATTTGCACGCAATCACGGTTCCGCAAGATCCTAAGCTTTTGAAAAATCAAACTCGTGAAGTTGCCGCTGCCTATCTTGCCGCAGGGATTGATCCCAATAAATCAATAATTTTTGCGCAATCAAATGTAAGTGCGCATGCCGAACTTGCTTGGATTTTAAATTGTACCGCGCGTATGGGCTGGCTTGAGCGTATGACGCAATTCAAAGACAAAGCGGGCGAAAATTCACAAAGGGTATCGGTAGGCTTATTCACCTATCCAATTTTAATGGCGGCGGATATTCTTGCCTATCACGCCACCCATGTACCAGTTGGTGAAGATCAAAAACAACATCTTGAGCTTGCGCGCGATATTGCCCAAAAATTCAATAATGATTTTAAAGCCAAAGATTTCTTCCCAATGCCAGAGCCTTTAATTGCCAAAGAATCGGCGCGGATTATGTCGCTTCAAGATGGCACAAAAAAAATGTCGAAATCGGACCCTGCGGATAATTCAAGAATTAATTTAACCGATACCGCCGATACGATTGCCAAGAAATTTAAAAAGGCAAAAACCGATTTATTTCTTATGCCTGAAACTATCGAAGATTGCGAAACTAGACCAGAAGTTGATAATCTTATCGGGATTTATGCCGCGCTTACGGGTGAGGAGAAGCAAAGCGTGATTGATACTTTCGCAGGGCAGGGCTTTGGCGCATTTAAGCCAAAACTTGCGGAAATTGCGGTGGAAAATCTTGCACCTATTAATCAAAGAATGCGCGATTTTATGAATGATCCCGCAGAAATCGATAGAATCCTTAAAAATGGTGCCGCGCGCGCAAATGAAATTGCCGCGCCAATTCTTGCTAAAACAAAAGAAATAGTTGGCTTTTTATAATTTTAGTGGCAAACTATGAAATTATAGACGCAAGTAGAATTTTGAGGATAAAATGGATATTGGACAAACACTTAGAAGCATTGGTGTGAAAGCTAAATCAATCTTCAAATCAAAACCTGTTTTTAACGCAAATTCAAATGTTCCACCGGCGCAAGATGGTGAAATTCAAGAGCCTGTATTAAAAAAGAAGAAAAATTATAAAGTCTTATTGGTTTTATTGCTTCTTTTCTTGGTTCCGCTTTATTATATTTTGGGCGCGGTGTTTGCCCATAAAATAAATGATAATCTTGACTTTAAAGTTATAAAGCCAGAAACGGGTAAATCGCACACTATTGCGGTGGTTTCAGGCCTTATTGATAGAGAAGTAAATAAAACTAAATGGGCACCAAATACCCAAATGTTTGAGCCAGCGGCGCTTTTACGCTATGGCGGTAATATGGTGAATTTCCAATCGGGAATTATTCGCGCCCTTAATACAAGTGTTTATGAAATTGAAAATCGTTTGGCGCGGGTGCGCGGCACTTCGGCGGCGGACGCGGATATGTCGGCGGCGCGTCAGGGGCTTTCACGTTCTCCTGAAACATGGATTCTTGATCCGCTTCCAACCTCTTCTGCGGATGGTGAATATCGCAAGGCACTTGCCGCGCTTAATCGCTATAATAATAGGCTTGCAAGCGGCCAAGCAAGTTTTGAAGTAAGAAGCGATAATCTTCAAGGCATTCTTGAGCATATTGCCCTTGATCTTGGTGGTGTCTCCGATAGTTTAGACAAGCAAATTGTGGCGGGTCAAAAAGTATTTATAGACAGACGCGCCGATAAATTATTTTATTATTCAAAGGGTCAGGCCTATGCATATTTCATAGTGCTTAGGGCACTTCGTGAAGATTATGCGCCAATAATTGCCGAAAGACGCATTGGCACTTTATATGAAGATATGTTGCAGCAATTAGGAAAAGCCGCAGAAATGCAGCCAGTCATGGTGCAAAACGCTTCTATGGATTCATATTTTTTGCCAAATCATCTTGCGGCAGAGGGCTTTTATATCCTAAGGGCGCGCGCAAGACTTCGTGAAATCACCGATATTCTGCAAAGGTAGATTATGCCAAATCGTAAACTTCTTTGTATTGCCGATGGCTCTCTTGAATGCCGCTCCGCTGTGGTGTTTGGGGCGCAAAGGGCGCATCTTACAAATTCGGAATTAATTATCCTAAGAATAATTGAGCCGATTGATAACTCTTTATGGGGTTTAATGGGTGATGCGGCGCGTGAAGAATTAAGGCAAGAAGCTTTGCTTGATTTACAAAATCTATCGGAAATCGCCAAGCAAGCAGGGATTACACCAAACACAATTATTCGCGAAGGCGAAGCCCATGCCCAAATCAGAGAGCAAATTGACCAAGATGAAGGAATTAAGTCTTTATTGCTTGCGTCTTCGGGCGGTAAAAATGGCCCTGGGCCCTTGGTGACGGCGGCAACGCGCGGCTCTATTGCTTTTGGAAAACGCGCGGTGGCGATTATGATTATCCCTGATGGACTTGATGATGCCGCAATCAGGGACTTAGCGAGTTAAA
>CAYUCW010000030.1:0-5600 GCA_964443435.1 uncultured Caulobacteraceae bacterium
TTAAACAGCATCACCTAAAACGGTTAAAAATTAAAGACTTTTTATAAGTAATTTTAATGCTTATCTAAATCCAAGCCGATAAAGTAACTATATCAAAGGTCGCATTAACTCGATCTTTTTCATTTTTAAAATTCGCATCATAATAATCGGCAAGCTTTGCAATAAATTTTCGATTAAGTGGTTTGGCATCCTTATTATAAAATGCCGCACTTTCGCCCATGGATTTTAAATCTCTAAAGAGGCTAAAGATATTTTCATAAGATACTTTAAAATTCTCAAAAGAGCTTACTGGGCTTTGAAATCCCAGTTTTGCCAAAAGCCTTACCCCTGATTCTGTGTCAATCATTGGGTTTACCCGTAAAGATGCGCCGCCAAATTCTTCGGTTTCCACCTTAAGAAAAGTGTCCCTAAGTTCGGTTAATGTATAAGCGCCAAGAAAATTGGCAATAAACAAGCCATCTTTATTAAGTGAGCTTTTTATCTTTATCAAAAACTCTGGTAATAAATTCACCCAGCCAAGCCCAGAATTTAAAACGATTAAGTCATATTTTTCACCATTTAAGGGCAAATCCTCTAATTGACTTATGCAGTCCTTTTTGTCTTTTGAAAATGCCGGTTCAAATTCCACTAGTGAACCTATTTTTTTACCCGAACCAAGCATATCATTATCAATAATTGCTTGCCTGAATTGGCCTTTACCACTAAAGATTTCTAGTGCTCTAGAGAAATTAGGCTTGGCAAAATTAATAGTTTCAATCGCGCTATCAATTGCTAATTCATGCAGGAACCAAGGGTTTTTCAAAAAATTCTGAGAATTTAACGCCTTATTGCGCCTTTTTAAAAATAGATTAGTATCAAATATTAATTGAGCGTTTGCGTTCATAAACATCAAATATTCTATATTCTAACTTATGTCTATATAACTTTCATTATGTCCTATCCTTTATCCAAAAAGCTATTTGATAAAATCATTAATTTGATTTGGCCGCCGCGCTCCCTGATAAGTGATGAAATCATAGAAGCCTCAGGAACAATTGAATATGAATATTGGAAAAATCTAAAATTTAACTATGGTAATAATTGCTATGTTTGCGCCATACCTTTAATTGACGCACCTAGCCCTAAAACTATTTGCGCATCCTGCATGGCAGATACGCCCGAATATGATAATTTAAGAAGTCCACTTATTTATGATGAAAATTCAAAACAATTAGTTCTTGCTTTCAAGCATGGCGGCCGCAAAGACGGGCTTGTATTTTTTACAAATATTATGAAAGAGGCAATGGATTTTGAGGAAGAAATCGAATTAATCATACCTGTGCCAATTCATTTTACAAGACTTTTTACGCGCGGTTATAATCAATCGGCGTGGCTTGCCAAAAGCCTCTCCAAAGCAATTAATATTCCTTGGTCACATGATGCGCTTATAAGACATAAGCGCACCAAAACCCAAAATGAGCTTAGTATTAAAGGGCGCTATCGCAATGTAAGCGGTGCATTTAAAGCAAATGCAAGCGTTAAAAATAAGAATATAGTCTTGATTGATGATGTTTACACCACCGGGGCAACTATAAATGCCTGCGCCAAAGCTTTGAAAAAAGCTGGCGCAAGCAAAGTCTATGCTATTACCTTAATGCGTGTGAATAAGCCCCACTAAAACTCACAAATTATTTTATAAGTTTTACCTTTTTCAAAACCCGAAACTATATTTCCCGAAACCAAAAGGCCATCCGCAATTATTCCCTTGGTTTCAGATTTCCTATATTCAATTTCAAAAACCGCACCACGGAATTTACGGATTACACTTATATTATCCCATTCTTCTGGGAATTTTGGTGCAATAGAAAGGCCAGTTTTTGTTCCCTTAAGTCCAAATAATTGCTCTATAATTGTGCGATAAACCCAAGCAATAGTGCCCGTATTAAATAATTGACTTGAACGCCCCGCGGTTTCAGGGAATTCCTTATATGCACCGCGATAATAATTTGGGATAAATAAAGGCAATTGCCCACGCTTTAGATAATCTTCATCATTTGGACCTGCTATCATTCTTGAAAGTGCGCTAAAGCCTCTATTATTTTCATTAATGGTGAAAAGCGAGTAAATATAAAATGCAGTCGCGTGATTATAAACCGCGCCATTTTCTGCTGCGCCCGCCCATTTTTGCGTAAGCCTTCCGACATCGTCACGCATTTTAGTATAAGCAGGGGCAAGTAATTGTGCGCCATATGGGGTTTCCAAATGCGCCTCTATTGCCGCAAGCATTTTTTGGGTTTTTTCTTCATCCGCCGCACCCGCAAGGAAAGCGAAACTTTGCGGATTAAGATAAATCTTGCCTTCTATATCGGTGGCAATTCCAAATTTAACATCATCATCAGTTATGCCGCGTGCATACCAATCTTTATCCCATAAATGCTTATTGGCGTTTGTTTTGAAAGTTTCCGAAGCTTTAATATATTTTTCGCTTTCGCTTATTTCACCCCAAAGCTTTAGGACATATGATGTTGCAAGTGTAAGCCATCCAGAGACACCCTTACCCTTATAGCCCACCATATTCATAGGATCATTCCAATCACCTTGGGCAATATAATTAAGACCTCTATAATCAGAATCTTGTATCAGCCAATCCATAGCCGCATTTATGCGCACTTTTACTTTAATATCACGTCCAATTTTATCGGTAATATTTTCTTCAAGAATTGCATAATCATTGGTTTCGGCCAGATAGGCTTCAAGTAAAACCAGAATCCAAACCGGATGATCTGTATGCGGAATTTGATTTATATATTTAAGCTCAGCCTCATCATAAAGCTTTATGCCATCTGGGAGAGAGCCATTTTCTTTTTGCTGTGACAATGCCGTAAATAAAGAAGTTTTGGCGGTTTCTGGATTAATGAAAACACTACCCATTGCGTCTTGCAGATAATTTCGAGTTTGCGGATCTGTTGTAAGGCGATTTGTATCCCCATGATAATAAACTTGGCGCGGCATCCAAATATTCACACTTTCATTAAAGTGCTTATTTGGAGTATTGATTTTAAGTACGCCCTCACCTTCTTCTATATATTCAATTATTTCTTTTTCAGCCGCCTCAAAAGCCGATTTTGCAAGAAATCTTTCTTTCATTTCGGCAATTTCTTTATCATCAAGCGCAGGACCAAAAATAAATAAATCCGAATATTCTTCATTTGGTTTAAGCGTGGTTTTAAATTCAAATATTGCCGCAGGGGTTTCATAAAGTGCACGACCATTTTGAAGACCGGTTTCCAGCATGCTTGGGTTATTTAGTCCGCCTTCACCTTCAAATACCATTTGTCTTGTTTCAAAAGCGATAGGCTTATTTTGGCTTATAAAATAGGTTTTGTCTTTAAAATGCTGATTTTTGAAATAGTCTTCAAGCTTTTGATACGGCGCAACACAAGTGCCAATAATTGCATTTAAACCCTTATTATATTCCGCCGATTGATTCATCCATGACATATAACCTATTGTGAAATAAGGATAAATTTCAATATTCTTAGTTTGGTTCGAATTATTTTTAACTTTTAATTCCCAAAGTTCAATCACATCATCTTTTGGAAGAATAAGCTTCAAGGAATAAGTAATCTCATTTTTTATAATTTCCCATTCAATGCTTGCTTTATTTTGGATAAATTTAAAACTATCTGGCTTTTTTCTTACTGGCTCATGCGGAAGTGAGAATAAATCCGAACCATCTTTTATATAAAAAAACCTCCCTGGATGATGTGCATAATAAGGCTCTTCAGGGAGCATGAAAATTTTACCCTCTAAAATCGGGGCATGGGAATATTTCATTGGCTCTGGCTGCATGAATTGTGATGTTATAAAGCCACGCGCATTGGCGTGTAACATCATTTTTTTATTCCATAAATAGCCAGAAGCGCGCGGCATTTTAATTGGGTCAGTAAGAATACATTGACCATTTTCAAATTCGACAAGTTTAAAGCTCATTTTATTTTTTTCTATTTTCTAGTTCTTGGTTTATTTTTAAAATTAGATTTTTATCAAGATTATAAAAAATCATTACACATCCTGAAAGAATTGCCACAATACCTGGAATTATTGAAACAAGGATTAGGATTCCATGCTCTGATGATGCGGTTTGCGCGGCATTGGCTACATATCCCATGCTTGATAGAATGCCGCCAATTATAAATGAAGCAAGAGCACCACCAAGCTTTTGCGAAAAAGTCGCCGCCGCAAATGTAAGGCCAGTTGCCCTTCTTCCAGTTTTATATTCTGTATAATCTGCACAATCCGCATACATTGAAAATGCTAGTGGTGATTTTGGACCAAGGCAAAAGCCTGTTAAAAACTGCATTATAAAAATAAGCGTAATATTGGTTTTTGGAATGAAAAAGAAACTCATAGAAAATAAGCCAACCAAAAACATAAGCGAAATCATCAGTAGCTTTTTATCGATAAATTTTGTCATGAATGGTGTGGCAAGTGCACCAAGCGCCAAAGCAATGCCATAAATTGTTAAAAAGCTTGCGTTTAAATCGGGCATACCAATATAATATTTCATATAATAAGCCGATGACCCCATTCTAAGAGTTATGGTAATCATAAGGGTTAAGGCAAATACAAATAGAATAATCCAAGGTCGATTTTTTAATAAGTCACTTAAATCTGTAAGTGGATTATTTACTTCCGTCGAAACTGGTACAATTCTTTCTTTGGTGTTTTTAAAAATATTAAAGAAAAGAATACTGGCGATAATCCCATAAACAACCATGGTTAATTGCCAACCTAAAACTTCATTGCCATTACCAAGAAATTTCACCAGTTTTGGCGTGCAATAAGTTACAAATGTTCCACCTAAAAATCCTCCTACAAACCTGAAAGAATTTAATTGTGTTCTTTCTTGCGGCTCATTAGTCATAACACCCGATAAAGCATTATAAGGTATATTTATCATGGTATAAATTACCATCATTATAGCAAATGTAGCATAAGCATAAATAAGCTTTCCGCCTTCGGAAATATCGGGAACACTAAAAGTTATTACACCAGATGCCGCCATAGGTATGGCAATCCATAAGAACCAAGGTCTATAACGCCCCCATTTGGTTTTGGTTCTATCAGCAATTATACCCATAATAGGATCAGTTATCGCATCAATAATCTTAGTAGTAAGAAGCATTGTACCTGCCGCGGCGGCACTTATTCCAAATACATCTGTATAGAATATCATTAAAAATGCGGAAATGCTTGTCCAATAAAGGTTAAAGCCAAAATCGCCCGCGCCAAAGGTAAATTTTTCATACCAGTTTAGTTTTTTATTATTTGTCATTTTTTCTTCCCTTAATTATTACTTAGCAAAGAAAATATGCTTGCAAAAGTTAAAAACCTAAGCTCTTATGCTTTTGCCAATCATAGGGGCGCAAATGGCAATTTATTCTGAAATATTATTAAATCAAAATCCAAAGTCTTGGTGGAAATCTTTCTTTGGAACTATTTTTTGGTTTATTTGCACGGTCATTATTGTAATCCTTCCTACAATTATTGTAATCCTTCCTAAAATTGCAATTATTGGAATTTTGATTTTGCAAGATATGGGCTATTTGCAAAATATT
>CAYUCW010000030.1:5700-12158 GCA_964443435.1 uncultured Caulobacteraceae bacterium
AATTGCAATTATTGGAATTTTGATTTTGCAAGATATGGGCTATTTGCAAAATATTAACTTGCCAATACTGGATGATTTAATACTGGATGATTTTAAGACATTATTTTATTTGACGGTTATTGGCTTTGGTCTTGGATTTCTGTTTTTACTTTTCTATAGAAGTGTCGTTCAAAAATTAAATATATCGACCATTTTTACTGGAACAATATTTAGGTGGAAACTATTTTTCTTAGGAATGGGAATAGCGTCTTTAATAATTTTAGGCTCATTATTATTCTCTCAGTTTTATTTAAAAGAAAATGAATTTCAACCGGCAATAGATTTTTTCAAATCCATGAAGCCAGAAGATTATATAAAAAATCTATTATTAATGGCCTTTATTTTCTGTTTTCAGGCTTCATTTGAAGAAATGTTCTTTCGTGGGGTTTTGGTCCAAAACCTAAGAAGACTTAAAATACCATTATTTTTATGTGTTATACTAAGTTCTGTATTATTTGGTTTTGCGCATGCAGGGCAAAATATTTCTTATCATATAATTATTGCCACCGGCCTTATGGGGCTTACATTTTCTATGGCCACCATAAGAACCAATGGCATAGAAGTTGCCATGGGCGCGCATATAATTAATAATTTTATTGTGGGCGCAATATTAAATCAGCTTGATAATACCAAGAATGATGAAACCTATTTAGTTGGCCTAGTTTTCCTTGGAGTATTTCTTGTATTGCTAGAAATTGGCTTACGGGTTTGGCCACGTTTAATTGGATCACGCGCCGAATTATTTCGTTCTTGAGGCTTTTTAGGGAATTCACCTGATTTCGCTTGATTTGGATTACTAGTATTATTCTGACTTCTTGGTTTATGTCGGTTTGGCTTTGCAAATATCGGCTTGCTTAATGGTTTGTCACCCACCACAATTTCAACAGGTTCCATAGTTTCTAGACTTTTACGAAGCTTGCGAATGGTCGAGCTTGCAACCTCAACAACCGCGCCGCGCGGCAAATCAAGAAGCTCAAACGGGCCATATGAAAGACGTATAAGCCGATTAACTTTAAGCCCTAAATGCGCCAATACTTTACGGACTTCGCGATTTTTACCTTCAGATAATGATACTAAAATCCAAGCATTTTTGGTTTCGTCACGCTCTAAAACCGCGTCAATTTTACCATATTGAATGCCTTCAATATTAATGCCATCCGATAAAACTTCTAATTCTTCCTGGGTAATTGTGCCAAAAGCGCGTGCCTTATAACTGCGCACAAAGCCAGTTTTTGGTAATTCTAATTGCCTTGCAAGCTCACCATCATTCGTTAAAAGCAAAAGACCTTCCGAAGTTAAGTCAAGCCTTCCAACCGAAATAACCCGACCCATTTCTTTAGGTAGATTTTCAAAAACTGTTGGCCTGCCTTCTGGATCTGAATGCGTAGTAACAAGTCCAACAGGTTTATGATACAGCCAAAGCTTAGTTGCCTCTGCCTCTATAATTGGCGCTTTATCAATTTCAATTTTATCAGACTTACCAACATTAAGCGCAGGGCTTGTGATTACCGCGCCATTTACACTTACGCGGCCTTCTTCAATCCAACGTTCGGCTTCGCGTCTAGAGCAATAGCCAGCGCGCGCCATAACTTTGGCAATTCGTTCTTTATTTTCTTCGGTCATAAAGAACTCTTACCATCTTGCGCTAAAAGATAAAGCTAGGCATATCAGTTCAATGGATTATGAGCATTATATGAAAATCGCACTTGAAGAAGCAAACCTTGCGGAATTGCAGGGTGAGGTTCCTATTGGTGCGATTATTATTGATATTAATTCTGGTGAAATTATCGCTCAGGCTCATAATAATCCGATAGAAGCCAAAGATCCGACCGCCCATGCGGAAATAAACGCCATAAGAATTGCCGCCCAAAAACTTGAAAATTATCGATTAAAGCCAGAGCTTTGTATGTTTGTAACCCTCGAGCCTTGCGTAATGTGCGCTGGTGCAATTACTAACTCGCGAATCACTAAGCTTGTTTACGGCGCAAAAGATGAAAAAGGCGGGGCAATTGATTCAGGAGTTAAATTTTTTAATAGTCCTACATGCCATCATGCACCAGAAGTGGTATCAGGAATTTATTCAATAGAATCAAGCACTTTACTTAAAAACTTTTTTAAAAAGCGCAGAGCGAAAAAATAAAATATTAAATAAAATTTACACTTTTCTTAACTATTATTTGCTACTGAATAATTACTTGCACAAATGCAAAAAGGTGCGACACTTTGACTATGAAATTCATTTTACGAAATGCGAATTTAAGTGATCTTGATAGCCTGTCACGCAGCTATGTAAAATGTTATTATGAAGCTTATTCAGGGCTTTTACCCGCCCCAGTTATTATGGAAACTAGCCTTGCAAAAGCTTCTAAGAAATGGCGCACTGAATTCACAGATCAAACCACCGATAGCGATAAAGCGATTTTAGTTATTGAAAATGAATCTGGCGATATTGTTGGCTTTTCATCTTGTGGTGCTTCGAAAATTCGTTCAGTCAAAGCATTAGGACAAGGCGAAATCTATGCCCTTAATGTAGAGGCAGAGCATCAAGGTTATGGTCTTGGCAAAGCCTTAATGCTTGCGAGTGCAAGATGGCTTATAAGCCGTGGGCTTTTCTCTGGCGGTATGTGGACCCTAGAAGAGAATGGTCTTGCAAGAAGATTTCTTGAAGATTTAGGCGCAAGAGTTGTTTCAAGAAAACGCCAAAATATGCGTGGCTTCCAAATTAATTATCTTGGCATGGCCTGGAGTGATCTAAGCGAAGTAGCGCAGCTTGAAGTAAGCGTTCCCGATTGGGGCGCATTCGGTCGCTAAATATTTGCTTTTTCAAGATTTAAGAGAAATTCTTTTATTCTTAAGCCGCCGCCATAACCAACCATACTGCCGTCTTTTCCAATTACCCTGTGGCAAGGTATTATAATCGCGATTGGGTTTTGATTATTTGCCATGCCCACGGCCTGAAAACCTTTAGTATTCATTGCTTTGGCTTCTTCGCCATAAGATATAGTTTTGCCATAAGGTATGGTTTTTAATACTTCCCACGCATTTTTTTGAAACTCTGTGCCAAGTGGCTTTAAACTTAGGCCTTCAAAAGAGGTTCGGCTTCCGTTAAAATAATCATTCAAAGCCGTTTCAAAATTAATAGGTAGTTTGCTTTCTAGAATTTCAAAATTTTTATAAAATTTCACAATACGTTTTTTAGCAGATTCAAGGCTTTCACCAAAGCCAAGAAAATATAAATCATTCCCTTGCCAAACAAGGCTTAGAGTACCAATTGGTGAATTATATAAGGCCGATGAGAATAACATAAGAACTAAAATAATTTGGCGATTTTCGCGATTAATAAAACAATTATCGCAGAAATTCCCATAAGCGCAAAAGCAATTAAATGACCATTTACATGCCCAAAAAATTCCCAATGGCTAAAATTCATGCCAAATACTGAAGCAATTAATGTTGGCGGCGCAAATAATAATGTTACCACCGCCATTAAGTTTAAAGATTGAGTTTGGCGCACGGTCGCAAGACCCAAAGTGCCGTCTAGAAGAAAACTTAAATCCGAAGTTTGCGCTTCGTTTAAATGTTGCAAAGCTTTTAAGTCTTCAATCGCAACACTTAGCCGTTTTTTGTCAAAATTTAAATTTGCCATTTTGAACAAAAGAAAATTTATAAGCCTTTCAATATCATGCAGGCAATCACGACTTAAGCCAAGAAGCGCACCAATACGCCCTAATTCTTTTAATCGATTTTCTGCTTTAATAATGCGCTTGGCGGATAAAACCGGAATTGATGCATTATCAAGCGAAATACCAAGTTTTTCATGAATATCGGCTTGACGCTCTATGATTGATTCAAGAATATCTAATAATACTTCTTTTGGTGCTTTTGTTCCTACAAGATTTACCGATGACCTATCAAATCCAACTTCAAGCGCGGTGAGCGCAAAATCATGGTGGGTTATAAGAATATTTTCGGCAAGAATTATAGTAAGATTTGCCCTTTGATAAACAAAGTCTTTTGTATTCTTATCATATTGAACCGCGCCAATCCGTGAAGGCACTTTAACATTTAAATAAAGCTTATTATTTTCAACATAATACCTTGCCGAATCTTCGCGGCCAATTTTTTCGGTTTCACTAATGATTTCAATATTGAATTTTGTTTCAACCGCTTTTTCTTCTTCAATGCTTGCTTTATATAAATCAAGCCAAATAAGGTCGGGATTATCAATATGCTCTATGCCATCAAGCGGAACATATTTTTGCTTTGAAAGTTCTGACCTAAGCTTCGTATAACAATAAATAGTCATATAAAAATTTCTGAATTAATTACGGTTTAATTCCTTTTTACCAATATCATTACGATAAAAAAGACTTGGTGCTTTAATATGTTTAATCGCATCATAAGCATTTGCAAGAACTGTTTTAAAATCTTTGCCTATCGCGGTGACATTAAGAACCCTTCCGCCATTTGCCAGAAGTTTTTCACCATCAAGCTTTGTACCGGCGTGAAAAACTTTAACGCCATTTTCTTCGGCAAGGGCAATATTCTCAATTGAGCCATTTTTTTCATAAGCATCAGGATAACCATTTGCCGCCATAACAATAGTTATTGCCGCTTGATTTGAATTTATACTAAGTTTTGCAGGTTCATTTTTGGCAATGGCATAAAGGCAATCAAGGAAGTCATCGCCAAGGAATTGCATTAAAATTTGACATTCTGGGTCGCCAAAACGGCAATTATATTCAACAACTCTTGGATTGCCATTTTCAATCATAAGGCCAACATATAAAACACCATTATATGGATTGCCTTCGGTTGCCATTCCATTAAGGGTTGGCATCACAATTGTATCCATAACGGTTTTATGTATTTCCTCATTAACCAGACTTGTTGGGGCATATGCACCCATGCCGCCCGTATTTGGGCCTTTATCGTCATCAAAGGCACGTTTATGATCTTGGCACACAGGAAGGCTTATTGCGGTTTTATCATTGCAAAGCACGAAAAAGCTTGCTTCTTCGCCATGCATAAATTCTTCGATAACTAATTCACTTGAAGCGTCGCCAAATTTGCCCGAAAGCATTTCTTTAGTTTCAATAATTGCGGTTTCCAAATCTTCTGCAATAATAACGCCTTTACCAGCCGCAAGACCAGAAGCCTTTAGAACATAAGGCGCTTTCAAGGTTTTTAAAAATTCTATTGCTTCATTTTCTTTGGTGAACACGCCATAGGCGGCCGTTGGCACATTATTTCGCGCCATAAAATCTTTGGAGAAGGCTTTGGATGATTCAAGCTGTGCCGCATTTTTACTTGGGCCAAATACAGGGATATTCAAAAATCTTAATCTATCGGCAAGCCCCATTGATAATGGAATTTCTGGGCCAACCACAACTAAATCAATTTTCTCGGATTTGGCCAGATTTATTATGCCTTCAATATCGTCAACCGCAATTGGGTAAAGCTTGGCATATTCAGCAATTCCAGGGTTTCCAGGGGCGGCAATTAAAGTTTCAAGATTTTTAGATTGTGAAATTTTCCAAGCCAAAGCATGTTCACGACCACCTGAACCAATTAATAAAACGCGCATTATTATCCCCTTTTTATTGGGATTATAATTTTTAAATTGAAATGAAAAGCCTAAATGTGTTTTTTATTGCTTTATCGACTGGTTAAGCCAGCATTTATCTTATCTGTGCTGCCTTTAAAGCTTCCGTCGGTTGAATTACCAAAAGCATTTATGCCGCCAATAATTCCAAGAAAGATAAGTGAAACAATCAAACCATATTCTATAGCGGTCGCGCCGCGTGTAGATTTTGCAAAATTTCTAAATGCATTATGGTTCATAATCACACATTACCTAAAAAACCTTGCAAAAAGGTTACCAAAGAGTCATCTGCTGGTGGAACATCATATTTATGCAGCTCCTCAGCTTTAACCCATGCTATTTCTTGCTTCTCTAGTGGTTTAGGCTCATTTTCCCAAACCCTTAATTCCCATAATGGCATTAAAAGATGAAAATCTTGATAATTAAATGATGAAAATTGTATAGGTTTTAGATTTTCGATATTTATATCAATGCCTAATTCTTCTTTTAATTCTCTTTTTAGGGCGTTTTCAGGGGTTTCGCCGGCTTCGATTTTTCCGCCAGGAAATTCCCAAAGCCCTGCAAGCGCCTTTCCTTCTGGGCGCTTTGCCAAAAGAACACGATTTTCACTATCAATAAGGGCAACCGCCGCAACAAGAAGAATTTTCATAGTTTTTCTAAGCAGATAAAAAAGATTCTTACAATCTTATTTTATAAATGGATTTGTAATGGATTTTTAAGTTAGTAGCAGGAAACAAGCGAAGTAAATATTGGACATATTTACCTTAGTACACTTAATTTACTTAGATTTTTTGCGCAGTAGCAGGAGAAATCC
>CAYUCW010000030.1:12258-27203 GCA_964443435.1 uncultured Caulobacteraceae bacterium
TTACCTTAGTACACTTAATTTACTTAGATTTTTTGCGCAGTAGCAGGAGAAATCCGCAGAGAATATTGGTAATATTCGCGAGGATTTCGACGCACTAATGCACAAAAAAATAGTAAATTAACTGCGATAGTCGCCATTTATTGATATATACCCATGCGTTAAATCGCACGTCCAGGCCGTAAACTCACCATTGCCCACGCCAACATCGGTTTCAATTTCTATGAAATCGCCAGCCATTTTTTCATTGATTTGGTCTTCGGAATATTCGATTGCGCCGCCATCCTTTGCAGTATAAATGCCGCAAAATTTGATTGCTAGTTTTGAAATATCGATTGGCTCTTCACATTTACCGATTGCCATTGCAACTCGGCCCCAATTGGCATCGGCACCTGCTATTGCGGTTTTGACTAAAGGTGAATTGGCAATTGCCATAGCAATGGTTTTTGCAGATTTGTCAGACACCGCGCCTTTTACTTTAATTTCAATAAGTTTTTGCGCGCCTTCGCCATCTTTAATTACTTGGATTGCAAGATCATGCATGCATTCATATAGTGCGCTTGCAAACGTTTCTGCCGCATCGGTATTCGGCTTAATATCTTCGCCTGCTTCACCAGTTGCAAACACAAGTAAAGTATCCGACGTAGAAGTATCACTATCCACAGTAATCGCGTTAAAAGTGGTTTCAACATATTTTGAAACAAGGCTTTGTAAATCTTGTGATGCAATTTTAGCATCGGTAAAAATATATACAAGCATGGTGGCCATATTTGGCATAATCATGCCAGAGCCTTTGGCAATACCCGCGATATTTATTATTTGCCCATTTATTTCAAATGATTTGCCAAAACCTTTTATGAAAGTATCAGTTGTGGCAATTGCCGTGGCACATTTTTCCCAATTCACATCGCTAAGATTGGGCCAAATCGCGTCAAGCTTTGAAGAAATTAAGTCCTTAGCGACAGGCACACCAATCACACCTGTTGCCGAAAGAAATATGCTCTCTTCTGGGCAATTTGAAAGTTCTGCGAATTTTTCACGGGTCGCAAGATTTTTATCAATACCTTTTTGACCAGTGAAAGCATTCGAATTACCGGCATTAACCACAAGGCCATAGGCAATCTCTGATTTTAAAGATGCCGCGCACATTTCAACATCACAAGACCTTGTTGTTGATTTAGTAAAAGCACCCGCAACCGCCGCACCATCTGGAAAATTCACAACCAATAAATCATCGCGTACTGATTTATACATTCCAAGCGAATAAGTTTGTGCTTTTACGCCTTTAATATTAGGAATATTCGGGAAGCTTTTTGGTGCAAGTGGCGATACAGGAAGATCTTTCATTTTTGGACTTTCAAAATAATCTTTTTGGGCGCTATAATATAATTAATTAATAATTCAAATATAATAAGAAGAAATTTAAGTCTAAATGAGTTTAAAAATAAATTTTTTACACAATATAATGAGAAATTAATCTAAAAGGGCAGTATTTAATTGAACTAAAGCGTTGACTAAAAGGCTTACAATTCCTAACTGACTTGGATTGATTTATTAAATACTGACCTGAATGTCAAAATAAAGAAACGAAAAATGCTAAACGTATTCAAGAAAATTTTCGGCACTGCGAATGATCGTAAAGTTAAAACCCTTTTACAACGTGTAGAGCAGAGAA
Organism: uncultured Caulobacteraceae bacterium; assembly: GCA_964443435.1. Lineage (GTDB taxonomy): Bacteria > Pseudomonadota > Alphaproteobacteria > Caulobacterales > Aquidulcibacteraceae > Pseudaquidulcibacter. The sequence goes on from CAYUCW010000030.1 coordinate 13,931, forward strand.
TAAATCCATTAGAAGCCGAAATTTCAAAACTTTCTGATGCCGAACTTGCGGCAAAAACAGTTTATTTCAAAGAAAAACTCGCAAATGGTGCAGAGCTTGATGATATTCTTGACGAAGCATTTGCCGTTGTGCGCGAAGCATCTAAAAGAACACTTGGACAAAGACATTATGACGTGCAGCTTGTGGGCGGTATGGTTCTTAATACTGGCGCGATTGCTGAAATGCGTACTGGTGAAGGCAAAACTTTGGTGGCGACTGCGCCTGTATATCTTAATGCGCTTTTGGGTAAAGGCGCACATGTTGTAACTGTGAATGAATATCTTGCTTCACGTGACGCGGCATGGATGGGTAAAGTTTATGGCTTTTTAGGGCTTACAACTGGCGTTATTGTTCCTGGCCTTTCTGACCAAGAACGTAAAGCGGCTTATGCTTGCGATATTACTTATGCAACCAATAATGAATTAGGCTTTGATTATTTAAGAGATAATCTAAAATACCGCATTGATGAAATGTCACAGCGTGGACACGCATTTGCGATTGTTGACGAAGTTGACTCAATTCTTATTGATGAAGCGCGTACTCCGCTTATTATATCTGGCCCAACTGATGATAGATCTGATCTTTATAGACAAATAGATGAATTAATTTATCTTCTTGATAAAGAAGATTATGAGCATGACGAAAAGCAAAAAACTTGCGTATTCACAGAGCAAGGCTCAGAACATATTGAAGCATTAATGCAAGAGCGCGGCATTCTTGAAGGCTCGCTATATGAAATAGTTAATACAACAATTGTTCACCACGCCAACCAAGCCTTAAAAGCGCATGTAATGTTCCATAAGGACAAAGATTATATCGTCAAAGATGACGAAGTTGTATTAATTGATGAATTTACTGGTCGTATGATGTCAGGAAGAAGACTTTCTGAAGGTCTGCACCAAGCAATCGAAGCCAAAGAGCATGTTAAGATTGAGCCTGAAAACCAAACTTTGGCATCTATTACTTTCCAAAATTACTTTAGGCTTTATGGTAAGCTTGCAGGCATGACCGGTACGGCACAAACCGAAGCCGCCGAGTTTGAAAGCATTTATAATTTACAAGTTGTTGAAATTCCAACTAACCGTCCTGTACAGCGTATTGATGATAATGATGTATTCTATCAAAGCTTAGAAGCAAAACATCGCGCGATTATTGCCGATATTAAAGAAACCCATGCCAAAGGTCAGCCAATTTTGGTTGGTACTGCTTCAATTGAAAAATCAGAAACTATTTCTGAACTTCTTAAAGAAGCCGGCATTCCGCATAATGTTCTTAATGCCCGCTACCATGAGCAAGAAGCAGAAATCATCGCAGATGCGGGTGTTCCGGGCGCGGTAACAATTGCTACAAATATGGCAGGTCGCGGTACAGATATTCAGCTTGGCGGAAATTTAGAAATGCGCCTTCATAAAGCACAAAGAGAGCGCGAAGCCGCTTGGGGTCGTGCAATGACCGAAGCGGAAATTGCGGAAATTTCTAAAACTCTTAGTGCCGATATTGAAAAAAATAAAGCCAGAGCTATGGAACTTGGTGGCCTTTATGTATTAGGTACAGAGCGTCACGAGAGCCGAAGAATTGATAATCAGCTTCGCGGTCGTACTGGTCGTCAAGGTGATAAAGGGCGTTCGCGCTTTTATTTATCGGTTGATGATGATCTTTTAAGAATTTTTGGTGGTGATAAATTTAAAAATATCATGAGCGCCCTTAAAATCGATGAAGATGATCCTATTGAAGATAAAATGATGAATAAAGCAATGGAAATTGCACAAAAACGTGTTGAAGCGCGCAATTTTGATATTCGTAAAAATCTTCTAAAATATGATGACGTTATTAATGATCAGCGTAAGCAGATTTTCGAAGAGCGTAGAGAATTTATGACCGATGAATCTGTAGAAGATACAATTCATTATATGCGCCTTGAAGTTATTAATGATATTTGCGAAAAATATATGCCGCCAAAACAATTACCAGAAAACTGGGATGCGGATGGCCTTAAAAATGCAATTCTTACCCAAGTTGGTGTTGATTTAGATGTTCATTCTTTAATTAATGCCGAAGGTGTTGATGATGCCGATATTAAAGCGCAAATAGTCGAGATTGCTGATAAAATTTGGGCGGATAAGGTTGCCATTATGGGACCAGAACAAGCCCGTGATGTTGAAAAAAGCGTTCTTTTACAAACTATTGATGCAAAATGGCGTGAGCATTTGGTAACTGTTGACCATTTACGTTCAGTAATTCACTTACGCGGATACGGGCAAAGAGATCCACTAATTGAATATAAAACTGAGGGCTTTAATTTATTTGAAATTATGCGTTCAGAATTACAATCTGATGTGGTTCGCATTTTGCAAAACATACAATTAATGGAAAGACCGCAAGAACCACAACCTGTTACTCAACTTGATGAACTAGGTGCAGGTTTTAATAATAAATGGTTAGAAGCGCACCCATTACCTGATACTGGACTTGATGAAATGGGGGCATCAAGTGATGATTTAGTGCCTTCAATATTGGGCCCTATGCCGCGCGCTTGGCTTGAAACACCAAGAAATGCGGATTGCCCTTGTAAATCTGGCAAAAAATTTAAACATTGCCACGGCGCGGTTAAATAGCGCGACAATATAAGTGAAAAAAACAAAAAGCCTTGGTCAACCAAGGCTTTTTCTTTAAGATTCTTTCATAATTACAAATTAAAACTAATTTAGTGTAAAACTTATTTTGCGCCATAATCAAAACATATTTATATAGTTTGATAAATTATAGGAATTAATCGCATGGATGCGCAATCATTTTCATTATTGTCTTTATTTATAAAGGCCGACCCCATTGTTAAAGCCGTTATGATTGGCCTTTTACTAACGTCCGTTTGGTCATGGGCTGTTATGATTGATAAATATCTACAATTAATGAAGCTTGAAAAGAGTGCAAAATTTGTAGAAACTGCGCTTACTGATGCCCGCGGTAATGAATTAATTGAGGAAAGTGGACGCTCTGGCGACCCTACTGCAAGAATTATAGGGATTGGCCTTGTTGAAGCGCGCGCCGCACGCAAATCTGGCGCACTTTCTGATCATGGTGCTGGCCTTGCTATCGAACGTATGCAGCGCGTTATGAATGCCCAAATGTCGAGAGAGCTTGCGAAAGCAGAAAGAGGGCTTGGAATACTAGCTACCATTGGTTCATCTGCAACTTTCATAGGTCTTTTCGGCACGGTTTGGGGTATTATGAATTCATTCCGCGCGATTGCCCAATCAAATGATACTAATTTATCCGTAGTTGCCCCAGGTATTGCAGAGGCTTTGTTTGCAACCGCTTTAGGATTATTTGCTGCTATCCCTGCGGTTATATTTTATAATTGGCTAACAGGCGGCATTGATAGATACGCAACAAGAGTTGAAACTTTAATTGATGATGTAATTGCACGTGCATCGAGAAAATTTGGTGATAATTAATGGCAAGTCTTGGCCCTTCAAGAGGACGCGGACGTCGAAGACGTTTAGTAAGTGAAATTAACGTAACCCCATTTGTGGATGTTACCTTAGTATTGCTAATTATTTTCATGGTTGCCGCACCTTTATTAACAGTTGGTGTACCGGTTGACCTTCCTAAAACCGAAGCAAAATCACTACCCAATGAGCAAGAACCAATAAGCATTACCGTTTTACAAAACGGCAAAATCTTCCTGCAATCGGAAGAAATAAGTTTTGATGGGGTTTTACCAAAAATACAAGAAATTGCAGGCGAAAACCTTGAAAGACGCATTTATTTGCGTGGCGATAATACCGCAAATTATGGTGTTATAATGCAAGTAATGGCACGAATTAATGCTGCTGGTTATAAAAATATTGGCTTGGTAACTGACCCAATTTCGCAATGATACTAAAGAATGCACATGGTTTTCTATTATCATTTGCCCTGCATGTATTTGTTTTAATAGGGCTTTATATTGCTATACCAATTAAACCCTTGGCGGATATAGAGCCCGCGATTTCGGTTTCAATAATTTCCGATTCAAATTCTTCACTTGGTGATACAAGTATAAATAAGGAATCGCCAAAAGATGCTCTCGATGATGGCGATGATTTACCACCCTCGCCACAACCTGAAATCCAGAAACTTGAACCCGTGCCTTTGCCTGTTCCAAAGCCATTGCCAACCCCAAAAACATTACCTGCCCCAATGCAACAGCTTATTGCGCCAAAGCCTATAGAACAAAAACCTGTACCGCAAAAACCAATAGCAACTAAAACAGCACCATTAAAGCCAGAAGCGGCGAAACCCGTTGCAAACCCAAGCTTAAAAACTACTCCAAAAACACCTGTAAAGCCATCTGAAACGGCACCCAATAAAAATATGGCGAAAGCTAATACGCCAAAAATTCCTGCACCAAAAAATAATGGGGCTTTAAGTTCGGCATTTGACATTCCTGCGGCTACCAGTGCAGCAAATGGTGCTGCAACCCGTTCAAGCCCAAAATTATCGAGTGGTGTCGCTAAAAAAACTGGAAATTCAACCGCACTTCGTGGTGATTTAAATAGTGTCTTAAGAGAACAAGTTAAGCATTGCTGGCGTGAGCCTGCGGATTTATCAAATCCGCAATCCCTTATTGTTGAACTTGATATAGAACTTAGTATTGAAGGCAGACTTGCACGCACTCCAAGACTATTAAAGCCAAGTTTAAATGGTGCAACAAGCTCTCAGAAAGTAGCGATTGAAAATGCCATAAGTGCCGCAAAAAACTGCGCTCCTTATGATCTTCCAAGCGAAAGATATAATGAATGGCAAAGATTCACGTTCCGGTTTAATCCAATGGAATTAAAGCGCTAAAAGACTGATAAAATCTAAAAAATTCTTAACTTAGTATAAATAAAAAATATTGTATTAGAATTAAATTCAATATGGTCATAAACTTGCCCTAATTAGAGTTATATTTAAATTATGCGTTTTAGAATTTCGAAATTTTTACTTATTTTATTTTGTAGCTTTTTTGCCTTTACTACTGCCAATGCCCAAATGGTGGTTGAGGTAACAGAAGGCAATAAAGCCAATTTTAAAATTGCAATTGCCGATTTTGCAGGGCCAAATGGTGCAAATATCGCAAGAGTTATAAGAGAAGATTTAGATAGAAGCGGAAAGTTTGAAATCCAAAATCCTGCTAGTTTTCCTGCAGATAAAATTGATATTAATCTTACGCCAAAATTTGCTTTATGGCGCGAAGCCAAAACTGAAGGCCTTGTAATTGGGCGTGGAATTAGTACTAATAACACTTTAAAAGTAGAGTTTAGGCTTTGGCAAACTTTTGGTGAGACCCAAACCCTTGGCCTTGAATTTTCTTCTTCTGATGTTAATTGGCGAAGAATTGCCCATAAAATATCTGATGCGATTTTACAAAAACTAACTGGCAATGGCGCAATGTTTGATAGCCGCGTTGTTTTTGTTGCTGAATCTGGCCCTAAAACAAAGCGAATTAAGCGCCTTGCGATTATGGATCAAGATGGCGCAGATCCAAGCTTTTTGACAAATGGTGATGATCAAATTTTAAATCCACGCTTTAGCAAGTCAGGAAATCAAATTGTTTATACTGCCATGAATAATAATGGCCTTAAAATCTGGGTACTTGATATTGCAACAGGGCGCAAAGAAGCAATTTCGGGTGCAGGAAACATGGTTTTTGCACCGCGCTTTTCACCTGATGGGCATTCGGTTATTTTTAGTTCCGATACAGATGGTAATGCCGATATATTTATTAAAAATCTTAAAACTAGTGAATTAAGACAAATAACTAATCATCCTTCAATTGATACTTCACCTGATTTATCACCTGATAATAATAAAATTGTTTTTACTTCCGATAGATCTGGAAGCCCACAAATCTATAAAATGAATATTGATGGTACAGGAACACAAAGAGTTTCTTTTGCTTCAGGTTCATATTCGACACCAGTTTGGTCACCAGATGGAAGCATGATTGCTTTTACCAAACAATCAGGCGGTAAATTCCATATTGGTGTTATGAATGCCAATGGCACTGGTGAGCGTATATTGTCTTCGGCATATTTAGTTGAAGGTCCAAGCTTTGCACCAAATGGCAAAGCAATTGTTTTTCAAAGAGAAGCAGGTCCAGGGGATGAACCATCTCTATGGACAATTGATTTAAATGGAAGCAATCTAAGACGATTATCTTTTAATAATTCTGGCTCTGACCCAGCTTGGTCACCAATTTTACAATAGGAAAATATTATGAAAAATAAGCTTATTAAATCTAAAAACCTTTTAATCGCTATTGGTCTTTGCGCTTTAATAAGTGCATGTTCTTCTACTAATAAAAATAAAAATGGTCTTGCTGATAATACTGCGGCATCTGTAAATACCGAGGCGGCGGCGGTTAATCCTAATACACAAAATACAATAAATACGAATACATTGCCAAATTCTAATACAAATGCAATTAAATCTAATAGCTTAATCAACCAAGCAATGATTAATGTGCCGATTGAATCAATTGGTGATAGAATTTATTTCATGACGGATTCATATACATTAACGCCAGAAGCCCAAGCGGTTTTAAGCAAACAGGCTGAATGGCTTAATGCCAATCCTTATAAAACAATAACAATTGGTGGTAATTGCGACGAACGCGGAACTAGGGAATATAATATTGCTTTAGGTGCAAAACGCGCAAATAGCGTTAAAGACTATTTATTAAGCCTTGGTATTTCACCAAGCCGCTTAGTCACAGTTTCTTATGGTAAAGAGCGTCCGATTGACACTAGACCATCGGAAGATGGATGGGCAATAAACCGCAATGCGCATACAGTTGCTAATAATTAGAGAAATATAATGAAAAAGCTATTTGGCACTTCGATTATTGCAATTATTCTTTCTGCTAATTTGGCCATGGCACAAACTTTGCCCACTGAACCAAATCCAGCAGCACGCGCATTGGTGAAAATTGATGCTTTAGCTTCGGAAATGCAAGCGCTTACTAATCGCATTGAAGTATTAGAATCTGAATTATCTAAGCAAAAAGAAGAAAATCTTAGGCTTGCTAAATTAATTGATGATGCCAATAGCAAAACTATTGCGAAAAATGAGCTACAAACTGGACCTACACCTGATGAAATTGCAAAAGCGCAAGCCGCAGCAATTTCTGAAATAGAGCGACAGCAAAACACACAGCCCAAAACTGAGGCTATAAATTTGCCAAAAGAAGCACCTACTCCGCCCGCGCCAAAAACTTCGGAAGTTTTAATGCGTGAAGCACAGGTTTTAATGCAAAATGGTGATTATTATAATGCCGAACTTAAGCTTACTGAGCTTACAGAAAAGCATGCTGGTTCAAAAGAATATGAAGATGCACTTTGGTTTTTAGGTGAAACAAGATTTGTTCAAAAAGCTTTTGCCCCTTCGGCACAGGCTTATATCGCATATTTATCAAAAGCTCCAAATGGCCCAAGAGTTACCGATAGCTTGGTACAGCTTGCTTCTTCATTCAGAGAGCTTGGCGATAATCGTCAAAGATGCGTTGCCCTTGCCGAGTATAATAAAAGATCTAATGGTGCAAGCGCAGCACTTAAGGCCCGTGCAAATATTGAAATTGCCAAAGGTAAATGCCCATAAATGCCGCAAAAGCAATTTAATGAATTTTTCAAAATTCTTGATAATATAAGTCAGGAGTTTGGAAATAAATTCATTATTGCCTTATCAGGTGGCGGCGATTCAATCGCGCTTTGTCTATTGTGCAAGAAATACCAAGAATTAAACCCAAATATTGAATTTAAAGCCGCGATTATTAATCATAATATTGCGTCTAATGCTGCAATTATTGCACAAAATGCGCTTCTTACTTCGCAAAAAATTGGCATACCTGCACAAATTTACAAAGTCGAAGAAAAAATAACAACCCGTATGCAAGAAAAAGCAAGGGAATATAGATATAAATTATTAGGACAAGCCGCAAAAGATTTTGACGCAAAAACTATTCTTATTGCCCATAATCTAGAAGATATGGTCGAAACATTTATTTTTAGGCTTTCAAGGCAAACAAATTTAGGTGGACTTGGTTTAATGCAAAACATTGCGCCCAATCCATTTTGGGGCGAAAATAAATCCCTTATTATAAGGCCTTTACTTAATTATAATCGCCAAGAATTAAGAGATTTTCTAAAAGCGGAAAATATTGATTATTTTAATGATCCGGCAAATATTAATAGCCAATTTTCAAGAGTCAAAATTCGCCAAAAACTTGCGGAATTAAAATCATCTAATCTTGATATTAATAAAATCATTCAAACCATAAAAAGCGCTAATGAGCTTAATATAAAAGCCAATGAATTTGTGGCCAATTTCCTTAAAAATATTGAAATAAGTGAAAAAATTAGTATCCCGCTTGAAATTTTCAAAATCCCAGATTTTCTTTTCGAAAAAACAATTGAAACCTTAATTTATTCAATAGTTTTAAAAAAGCCAGATAGCAAAAAACTTAAAAACCTTTGCTTAAAATTAAAAGATACGGCTTTTAAGAAAGCCAATTTAGCAGGGCTTAATTTTATTAAAAAGAAAAATGCTTTTTATATTGAAATTGCCAAGCCAAGAAGCGGCATGGAATTAAATACTATTATAGAAAAAACAGCGATTTTTAATGCAATATATGCCAAAACTGGGCAATTTTCTAAGTTTATTGATAATTAAACTTTGATTAAGCATGTTCATAAGTATATAAATCAGTAAATACCCTTTAATAAATAAGTTTGAACACTATTTATTAAATAGTTAAATATTTTAGAGTGAACGATGAAAACACGTGATTTTGCAATTTGGGGCATTTTAATACTAGCGGTCTTTACTGCTATATCATACCAACAAAACCCTTCTATGGCTAATGGCAAAAAGCAAGTAGAAAATATGGCTTATTCTACTTTGGTTGGCGAAGTAGAAGCTGGTCGTATTAAATCGGCTATTATTACCGATGAAACCGCCCAAGTTGAAAAAAAAGACGGAACTAAATATAAAATTCTTACCCCAAGCAAAGCTGTCGCTTCTGAACTTTTCCAAAAAAAGGGCGTACCTTTTGAAATAAAAAAACGCCCAGGTGAAGATAATCCATTTGTTGCACTACTAGGCTCAATAATCCCTTTTATAATAATGCTCGCCATTATGATTTTTATCCTTCAAAAAGTATCGGGCGGCAAAGGTGGCGGTGCGATGGGCTTTGGCAAATCAAAAGCTAAATTGCTAAACGAAAGCAAAGGGCGTGTAACTTTTGAAGATGTCGCAGGTATTGATGAAGCCCGCGAAGAATTATCAGAAATCGTTGATTTCTTAAAAGATCCGCAAAAATTCCAAAAACTTGGCGGTAAAATTCCAAAAGGCGCATTACTTATTGGCCCTCCGGGTACTGGTAAGACCTTGACTGCGCGTGCGGTTGCCGGCGAAGCAAATGTTCCATTCTTCACCATATCAGGTTCTGATTTCGTGGAAATGTTTGTGGGTGTTGGTGCATCGCGCGTTCGTGACATGTTTGTTGATGCCAAGAAAAATGCGCCATGTATCATTTTCATAGATGAGATTGACGCAGTTGGTCGCCATAGAGGTGCAGGCCTTGGTGGTGGCAATGATGAGCGTGAGCAAACCTTAAACCAATTACTTGTTGAGATGGACGGCTTTGAAGCAAATGAAGGCATTATTATTATTGCCGCAACCAACCGCCCTGACGTGCTTGACCCTGCCCTTCTAAGACCGGGTCGCTTTGATAGACAAGTTGTTGTTGGTCTTGCCGATGTGGCAGGTCGTGAAAAAATCCTTCGCGTTCATATGCGCAAAGTTCCTTTGGCTTCGGATGTGAATCCTGCGATTATTGCACGTGGAACCCCAGGGTTTTCTGGTGCGGATTTAATGAATCTTGTTAATGAAGCGGCACTTTTGGCGGCACGTAGAAATATGCGCGTTGTAACGATGAAAGAGTTTGAGGACGCAAAAGATAAAGTCCTTATGGGTGCAGAGCGTAGAACGCTTGCTATGGATGAAAATGAGAAGAAGCTTACGGCCTATCATGAAGGTGGTCACGCATTGGTTGCTATTACTGTGCCATATACTGACCCTGTTCATAAAGCGACAATTATCCCACGCGGTCGCGCACTTGGTATGGTGATGCAGCTTCCTGAAAAAGATTCTGTATCTATGTCTTACCAACAAATGATGAGCAGACTTGCCGTGATAATGGGTGGCCGCGTTGCCGAAGAGCTTATTTTTGGAAAAGATGCGGTAACTTCGGGCGCTTCATCTGATATTAAAGCCGCAACCAATCTTGCGCGCGCAATGGTAACACGTTGGGGCTATTCTGAGAAGCTTGGCTTTGTTGCTTATGGCGATAATCAAGAGGAAGTTTTCCTTGGCCATTCGGTTGCCAGAACCCAAAATGTTTCAGAAGCAACCGCACAGCTTATTGATAGTGAAGTGCGTCGCCTTGTTGAAGCTGGCTATAAAGAAGCAAAATCAATTCTTACGAAAAATAAGAAAGAATTGGAAATTATTGCGCAAGGTCTTCTTGAATATGAAACCCTTTCAGGTGATGAACTTAAAGATCTTATTAAAGGCATTAAACCTTTCAGAGAAGAAATTAAGTCAGATGATAATGGGCCTTCGACTTCGCTTCCAATAGTTCCAAAAGATAAACCACTTCCTGATGCCGAGCCACAGCCTGCATAATCTTATGGACATATTAAAACAAAAACAAAACCCCCTAATCATGGGGGTTTTAAACATTACGCCCGATAGTTTTTCCGATGGCGGAAAATTTACAAATCTTGAAAATGCAATTCTTCATGCCAAAAAGCTTATAGACGAAGGCGCGGATATAATTGATATTGGCGGCGAATCCACACGCCCTGGCGCCGATGAAATTGATATTGAAACCGAAATTAATAGAACGATACCAATCATTAAAGCAATTCGTGAATTTTCGGATATTCTTATTTCGATTGATACAAGAAAACCCGAAGTCGCAACGGCGGCAATTGAAAATGGCGCAAATATTTGGAATGATGTTACGGCGCTAAGCTTTAGTGAAAATTCAATTGAAGTGGCGGCAAAACTAAATGTACCAATAATCCTTATGCATGCCCAAGGCACGCCCAAAACCATGCAAGCCGCGCCCAGTTATCGTGATGTAGTTTCCGATATTTTGGCATATCTTTCACAAAGAATGGGCCTAGCTATTGTGGGCGGCGTAAAGCGTGAAAATATTATTCTTGATATTGGAATTGGGTTTGGCAAAACCCTTGAAAATAATCTTGATTTGCTTGCGGGCCTTACAAAGTTTCAAGGGCTTGGTCGCCCATTACTTATTGGGGCATCGCGCAAACGCATGATAAGCGCGATTGATGAAAAGGCAACGGATCCAAGTGATAGGCTTGCTGGCTCTATCGCGATTGCAATTTCGGCAATTAATAAAGGCGCAAAAATTATTCGCGTTCATGATGTCAAAGAAACAAGACAAGCAATTTTGGTTAATGCAGCAATCAATTCACGAGAAGTTTTTTAAAACTTAGCTTTAATAAATACTATTTAGCCATTTCTTGCTTAAGGCGCTTTTCACGATTTGGAATAATTTGCTCTAAGGATTCTATGGTTTTATCATAGTCATTTCGCATTACTTTTGCGAACATATCCCGATAATTGCCATCCTTTAAATAAAGCCTAATGCCTGCATGTATATAGAAAATATTCCTCTTCTTATAATTAACATAGATTTTATTTTCGTAAAAATTAAAAATATCAATTATATCAAATTCAATTACTTCATCGAAATTAATGCTATCTTTTTTGCATTTATTATTAAAATATTGAATTATGTTCAATTCCTTATTAATCGTAAAACAATATCCATTAATTAACACCCTAAAAATCAGAATATTTTCTTTTATAATTGTAATATTTGTTTTAATATTAATTAATAATAAAGCAAAAAAAAGAATAGGTTTATAATTATATACTAATGTGATTAGTAGAAGTAAAATAATCAAAACTAAATAGTGCTGAAATAGAAATTGATTTTTTATTATAAATTTTTGATTTTTATCAATGAATCCTATTAATTTCATCTAAACAAGCATCTCCTATAAAACTTTCGATCAAATAAATACTATTTAGCCATTTCTTGCTTAAGACGCTTTTCACGATTTGGAAAAAATTGCTCTAGGGATTCTATGGTTTTATCATAGTTTTTTCTACTTATTTTTATATACATATCTTTGACGGAATTATCATTTATATAAAGCCTGATGCCGCCATATGAAGTTATAAAAAAGACCTTTTTATATAAAAATTTTTGACTTTTATTATAAAAATCATAAACTGAAATTAGATCAAATTCAATTATGTCACTTATATTAACGTAATCTTTTTTCAATTTATTATTGATGAATAGTATTCTATTGGATTCTTTATTAATTCTAAAACAATATCCAATAATCAATGTCTTAAAGTACAAATAATTGTCTTTAAAAATTTTAATATTTACTATCATATTCATTAACATCATAAAAATGAAAAGCACAAATACATTTAATAATAGCCATAAATGGAATGAACAATATAAAACATTCATAATTAAAAAATATAGCGCATATTTACTATCTAATATAAAATCGAAAACTGAATCTTTCTTCTCAATTAATTTCATTCTTTTAACATCTCTGTAAGCTTTGCGATTATTTCATCAGGTGAGGATTTAAGATATTTTGTTGGAATAAAATATGGTCCATATCCTTCAATTGGTTCTTTTAATTTAAAATAAATTGCATCGGTTTTAATAGTGAAATGTAGAAATACTGCCTCTTTGCATTTATCAATATATACACTTTCAATTTTTGATAATTCGAATTTATGAAGCTCATGCCGTGTATAGACATATGTATTATTGGTATTCAATATTTCTGAAAAAAAACCGGTAATTTTAGCAGAGGGAGAACTTCTAAAATACAATTTACTATCTTTTACCCAAATTGCATTTTTATCAAAAATTTCAAGAATTGGTTGAATTAGAAGCCCATTACTATTTATTAATACTAAAAAAGGTGTAACATATGGGAAAAGCTTTGCAGAAGGTCTGTCCCTATTTGATGGCTGCAAATCACCTGTGTAATATAGGCTGCAATAATACAAAAGGCAGATTAATAAAAATAATCCAAAAAGTGTAAATAGAAATCTAAAAAATCCTTTTGTTTTTGAA
>CAYUCW010000031.1:0-17571 GCA_964443435.1 uncultured Caulobacteraceae bacterium
TTCTTGAAAATAAAGCAGGTGCGCCAAGCTTTAAAGCAACACGCCGTATTAATGCAGAGCATCAGATTGAGCAAGTTGGCGCCGACCTTCGCGCGATGATGCCTTGGATTGGTAAAAATAAATTGGTCGATAAATCTAAAAACTAGTATTTATTAGTCTTTTTAGTTGTGGGTTCGTCAGTCCACTTGCGTGTATTACAAATACACGCTTCGGGGTACTTCCTGCCCACATCAAAAAATCACACACAAATTCCACTATTCAAAAGGTCGCCATTGGCGACCTTTTTTGTCTTCATAGTATAATTTTTAATGATCTATATTAAAAAAAACGCTTTGTTATAAATCAATTTAAAAAATTCTTGCAATGAGATTTATTTTCTTTTAGATTAAATTATGTTTAAAAAAATTAATTTTATTGTGGTTATTTTCATAGTAAACTTTATGTTTAGTAATCAAATATCTGCTAATGATACGACAAACAATCAAAATTTAATTCAAAACACAAACTGTGAAGGCGTTAAATTAATTCCAACTAGTAATGCTAAATATATAACTAATAGTGGATTAATATTTCCTGGAAGCAGTGCAATTTCTTTAGTAATGTTCAAAGAAGCATATCCTGGATTTCAAGATGATTTAAAAAAGCGAAGTGGTAGCCCTTGTGAAATTGGAAAGTTAAAAAGTAAAAATGTTCCTGAAAACTATAGTGTTTTTTATAGAAATGAAATTGGTTATTCCTTAGAATACGGGGATGATTTTAGCAATTCAATCGCAATGATATTTAGTGTTGGTGATATATTTACAAATGAGCAAAACTCTGAATATTTTTTAATTAAATTATCAGGTAATAGTGGAACTATTCTAGCTGCATATTCAAACTTACCTTCGACTAAACAGGCATTTGAAGATTTAAACAAAGCTATGGATAACAAAATGAAACCTTTAATTTCTGCTAGTCTCAACAAAAAAAATAACGAATTTAAGATTAATAATTTACTATTAAAAAGATAATTAGTATTACAATTTTTAAATTTAAACAAAAAATTCCTACATCCAATCAGGATATGGCAATCCTTTTTCTTTTAAGAATTCAGGATTGAATACTTTAGAAGCGTAGCGATTGCCATAATCACAAAGGATTGTAACAATGGTCTTTCCTTTTCCAAGTTGTTTGGCAAGTTTCATTGCCCCAACAATATTCACACCCGTAGAGCCGCCCATAACAAGCCCTTCATTTCTTACAAGGTCAAATATAACCGGAAGCCATTCTTCGTCCGACACTTGAAACGCGTGATCAATTTCAATGTCTTCAAGGTTTTTGGTTATACGCCCCTGCCCGATGCCTTCGGTGATTGACGTGCCCTCGGATTTTAATTCGCCATATTTATAATAATTAAAAAGTGCGGCGCCCATTGGGTCAGCAAGACCAATTTGAACATCTTTATTTTTTGATTTCAAATACATAGACATTCCGCCAAGCGTCCCGCCAGAGCCAACGGCGCAAATAAAACCATCAATCTTACCATCTGTTTGCGCCCAAACCTCGGGGCCTGTGGCATCTATATGCGCCTGACGATTGGCAATATTATCAAATTGATTGGCCCAAACCGCGCCAGTTTCCTGCGCCAATTGTCCTGAATATCTTACATAATTCATAGGGTTTGAATATGGTACGGCATCAACTTCTATAAGTTCGGCCCCAAGCATTTTAATCGCGTCTTTTTTTTCTTGCGATTGGGTGCGTGGAATTACAATTTTGCATTTATAACCTAGGGCATTGGCAACCATTGCAAGACCAATACCCGTATTGCCTGCCGTTCCTTCAACAATTGTACCGCCCGGTTTCAATACCCCACGCTTTTCGGCATCACGAATAATCCAGAGTGCGGCGCGGTCTTTAATTGATTGCCCAGGGTTTAAGAATTCGCATTTCCCATAAATCTCACAACCTGTAGCCTCACTTGCGGCATTAAGGCGGATAAGCGGCGTATTGCCGATAAGGGAGATAATGTCTTTATTTATCATTATTTAAACTCTGGAAGTTTTTTCGCAATAATATCTGACTTCATTGTTACATAAAGCGGCATACCATTTTTATATTCTGGATAAGCTTCGCCTTCTATTAATGGCACAAGATATTCGCGGCATTTATCGGTAATTCCAAAGCCATCTTCGGTGATAAAATCACGCGGCATAAATTTTTCAACATTGGCAACATCCGCAAGATTGGCTTTGCCAATTTCCCAAATGTAAGGGCTGGCTTGCTTACGAACAATTGTTGGCATTACCGAATTATCCCCTGCCACCGCATATTCAACCGCCGCTTTGCCAAGGGCATAAGCTTGATCAATATCGGTTTTAGACGCCAAATGACGCGCGGCACGTTGCAAATAATCGGCAACCGCCCAATGGAATTTATATCCCAAAGCATCTTTCACCATATTTGCTACAACTGGTGCGGCGCCGCCCAATTGTGCATGACCAAATGCGTCACGTGTGCCCTGCTCGGCTAAGAAAGTGCCATCTTCATAATGTGCGCCTTCTGAAACTACGACTGTGCAATATCCATGACTTTCAACTTTGGCCTTAACAGCGGCAAGAAATTTTTCTTTATCGAAAATAATTTCCGGGAAAAGGATAAGAACTGGAATGTCATTATTCTCATCGCTTGCTAAACCACCTGCGGCCGCAATCCAGCCCGCATGGCGACCCATTACCTCTAGTACGAATACTTTGGTTGAAGTGCGTGCCATTGAACGCACGTCAAAAGATGCCTCAAGTGTTGAAACCGCAATATACTTTGCAACCGAACCAAAACCAGGGCAGCAATCAGTAATCGGCAAATCATTATCAATAGTTTTTGGCACGTGAATAGCCTGCACAGGATAGCCCAAAGTTTGCGAAATTTGCGAAACTTTATAACAAGTATCGGCACTATCGCCGCCGCCATTATAAAAGAAATAGCCAATATTATGAGCCTTGAAAACTTCGATAAGGCGTTCATATTCTTTTTTAGACTGCTCAAGCCCTTTAAGCTTAAAGCGGCAAGAACCAAATGCGCCCGATGGCGTATTTTTTAATGCGGCAATCGCAGCATCAGTTTCAAGACTTGTGTCAATTAATTCTTCTTGCAGAGCACCAATAATGCCATTTTTCCCTGCATAAACAGTGCCGATTTTATCTTTATGCTTTCTTGCGGTTTCAATAACCCCACAAGCAGATGAATTAATTACCGAAGTTACACCACCAGATTGCGCATAGAAAGCATTTTTCATAAAAGAGTCCTTTTTTTCCAATTTACTAGCATTATATATTGAGAACTGGAAGCCGTATAAACGCATAAAGCGTATGTTTTTGTAGATATAAAGCCATAAATGTTTGCCATTCTTTTACATTCGTTATAGAAGGGCGCGCATTAGGCGATAATAATAAATATGCCTATTAATGGAAATAAAAATGATCTGGACACCAAATTCATGGCGCTCAAAAAACGCCAAGCATATTCCTAGCGACTATCCTGATGCTGCGGCACTTGCGGCAGTGGAAGCGCGTCTTTCTAAAAAGCCGCCCTTAGTAGTTGCCAGTGAAATCGATAAGTTAAAAAAAGAATTAGCGGCTGTTTCACGTGGCGAAGGTTTCCTTCTTCAAGGTGGCGATTGTGCCGAAAGCTTTGGAGAATTTGAAGCCGACAGAATTATTCGTTATTTTAGGCTTTTCCTTCAAATGGCGGTTGTGCTTACATTTGCAGGCGGCAAGCATGTTGTTAAACTTGGCAGAGTTGCAGGGCAATTCGCAAAGCCACGTTCTGCGCCGACCGAAACCAAAGATGGGATTACGCTTCCTTCTTATCGTGGCGATAATATTAATGGACTTGAATTTACACCAGATTCACGACTTCCGGATCCGTCACGCCTTTTAATGGCTTATGATCAATCGGCATCAACTATTAATTTATTGCGCGCCCTTGCGACTGGCGGCTATGCTGATTTATCGCATGTGAATGATTGGAACTTGGATTTCGTTAAAAAGCAAGGAAGCTTCACAAGTGAATATTTAAAGCTTTGCCATCATATTGAGGAAAGCCTAGAGTTTATCAAAGGTTTAAGTGCTGCTGGTAAAGGTCAGATTGAAACCGATACCGTGGATTTCTTTACTTCACATGAGGCATTATTACTTGGCTATGAAGAAGCTTTAACTCGTAAAGATAGCCTTTTTGGTTCTCAAGGATATTATTCAACTTCTGCGCATATGCTATGGATTGGTGATAGAACGCGTGGCCTTGATGACGCGCATATTGAATATTGCCGTGGCATAAGAAATCCAATTGGTGTTAAGTGTGGCCCTAGCCTTGCGGTTGATGAATTATTACAAATTCTTGATAGACTTAACCCAAGCAATGAAGAAGGCAAAATCGTGCTTATTGCGCGTTTTGGCTCTGATAAAATTGCGGCTCATTTACCGCAATTAGTGCGTGCGGTTACTAAATCTGGCGCGAATGTTGTTTGGTCATCTGATCCTATGCATGGAAATACAATTTCTGCGCCATCTGGCCTTAAAACCCGTCCGTTTGAGAGAGTGTCTTCTGAAATCAATGATTTCATGAGCATTGTCAAAAGCGAAGGTGCTTACCCTGGAGGTATTCATCTTGAAATGACTGGTGATGATGTTACAGAATGTACTGGCGGAAGTTCTGGCGTTACTGAGGACTCATTATCTGATAATTATACTACGCATTGTGACCCACGTTTAAATGCCGATCAATCACTTGAGCTTGCATTTAATCTTGCGGCATCGGTAAGAAATAATCGCGTTGAAGAAAGAATGGCGGCCGCAGGGCTTTAATTTTTGGATACAGAATAAAAGAAAGCCGTGCAATGCACGGCTTTTTTGTTGCGTATTTACCCCTTAGGAGATTCTTCGCCCTCTTTAAGCTTTGGTGGTGGGCCAAGGCGAACGCCTTGTGGAATACCATTATTAGAGCTTGATTTGCTTAAACCAATTTCACTAAAATTAATAAGTGGACATGAAGGTGGCGGGCAAATCCAGATTTCAACACGGCGGTTCTTTATCCTACCGATTTCTAATGAGTTGGCGCCAACCGGCATAACTTCACCCATAGCTTTTACCAGTGGCGGATTAATGCCCAATTTATTAAGCTCTGCTACGGCTTTTTCGGCACGTGATTGCGATAGACCTACATTTGTTTCTCTGGCGCCAACATTATCGGCAAAGCCAAATATAGCAATTTGTTTTGATTCAATATTATTGGCTTTTATAAAGTCCCTAAATCTTTTTATATCTTCAAGCGCTTTATTATCGAATTCATTAGTGCCATCTTTGAATCTTATATCAAAATTCATTCTTTTATTTTGTTTAGCAAAATCGCTATAGAATGTAGGCGCATCAGGTGAAGCCGCAACAGTTTCAGAATTAAGAATTTGCGCACCATATCCAATCTTTTTAATATTATTTTGCGCTTCGGATGAAATTGTATAATCGGCAAATTCTTTTAATGCAGGATTATCTTCATTGCCGGCTATGAATAATGAAACCCTGTCAGTGAATGGATACGCTTCGGTAGCTATGTTAAAATCACTTGGATCAAATAGCCTTGCATTACGTTCCCTTACAGCTAAGATTTTAACGTTACTTGGAGGCTTTTGACTAAAATGGGCAAAGCCAATTGCACTTGAATCAGAGGCAACTGAATTTGCAACTTCTTGCGCAGTTTTATATAGTTTAGCGCCTTCGATGATTTCTTTATCGCCAATTACCGCGCCGATAGAACCATAATTTTGCTTTATTTCTTCGGCGGCTTTAATATTAATCACGCCAGATTCATTGTCAGAAATACTTGACCAATCAGTGACTTCACCTGAAAAAATTTGTGCAAGTAAATCGCCACTAATGGTGCTGATAGAATTAGAATTATTCACAAAAACATAGCCAATATCATGGGCTACAATTTTTGCATTTTGTGGACTTGTCATATCGCCAACCGCAGATAATTTATCAATTTCGGCAATGGCAATTGTACGGCCCGATATAACACCTTCAACTCTTTTTTGTAACATGGCTTCAAAGCCACCCTGAGAAGAAGCAAGCGCAATTAGAATTTTCTTATTTCTTCCATTCAAAGATCCGCTTATAGTGATAATACTATCATTTTCAGATTTATTGACCAAACTATAGCCTTTTGTTTTCATATAGCTTAGTGCGAGTTCGGCAAAAATATCACGCGAGGGCCGCGCATCACCCGCTAAACGAAATAATACATCATCAGGTTTTGCCATATGCGGCGCAAAATCACCAGTAACAGTCACAAGGCCTTCAGTTTTAGTGGACTGGTCGCTTTTGGCATTATTAAAGTTTGAAACCATATTAAAAAGAATAATGATTCCAGAAATAATAATTACCCCTAAAGTCAGTAAAAGAATGCCATACGCGCCCAATTTTACAGGCTTTTCGCTTTTGCTTTTTCCTTGCGAATTTTTAGGCATTAATTTCTCCAGATACAGGATGATTCTTAAATTTAGTTATGAAAGCTAGCTACACAAAAAATCATAAAAAATCTATTGGCAATTCAGTATAATAAAATTAATTGCTTTGTATTCACTTTTCTTTATAATATTTTTGATAAATATAATAATATCTTCTTCCCAATTTTAAAGTAATAATGAAAAAGTCAGTTCTTTATAGTGTTTTATTTGGCATTTTTCTTACGCCATTTTATACAAATGCTAAAACTATTAGTTATGAAATTAATTCTATTTCGCAATATGCGAAACAGTTAAGGCAGAAGTCTGTTTTAAATTCTAGTGTTATTGTTTATGATAAAACTTTCTTATTTGAAACCGAAGATACTTTTGATTTATTATCGGATTTCAAAATTCGTTATATTGACGAATATATCCTGCTTGAAAATAAGAAAATTTATTATTCAATTGATGGTCAAATTGTAACAGAAAATTTTGATGATTTAGAACAAAATTTTAGTTCAACAGAAAACTATATTAAAAAAATTGAAATCTATCAGAAGAGTGATATTACAAATAATTTCCCAGATTTTAAAATCAAAGAAAATGAAAAAATCGAAGATATTTTCATTGTAAATATCGTTGTAAATAAAGAATATCAGCCGGATTTATTAAAAATAAATAGAAATTTTCTAAGTGAAAAAATAAGTCCAGATGATATTTATGAGTATAAAATCGATAATGGCGAAACAGAAAATTTTGAAGGCTTAGATGCTATTGAAATTGAAAAAATAGACACTGAAATTATAAAAGATGAAAGCCTAGCATATGAGGATTTTACGCCTTATTCAGGGCCAATCGCTTATAAACTTAGTTTGAATCGTGACTTTTTGGCGCAAAATTCAATTTCAAGTCAGAATGGTCAACTTAATTCAGAAAATGAAATTATTAAATTAAATGAGACTTTTTCAAAATCGGAAAAAGAAAATTATAATTTACAAATTGAACTTAATAGTGAAATAGCGAAAAATAATCTCAATACAAAAATTCGAACTAAAAACAATATTTTTAGACGTGTCTGGCAACTTATGCAGCTTGCTAATCAAGAAACTAAAGGCCAAAGCGATAATGGTATCGATAGCTCTTATGAAGATAATTATGAGATTACAAGCAATTATAGATTCAATTCTAAATATGGTAATATTGAATCAAGACTATATGCCACCAAAGCAAATTATAGAGAAAATTATTTTAGTATTGTTAAAGAAGAAAATTCTTATTTTCGTAATTATGCATCAGGAACGGAACTTTCAGAGATTAATATAAGCTTTAATCTTGATAGAATTTTGAATATTAATGGTTTGAATTTTGGTACTAATCATTCGGTCAAAAATCTTTTGCGCCAAAGTTCTTGGATTCAATTAAATAATAATCAAGCATTTTATATCCCAAAACTATCTAATGACTTAAATGTTTCAGAAGTTAAAACCGAAGCGTCCGTAGTGAAATATTGGCAGCTTAATCCAAAAATTAGTGTTGTTTCGGGGCTTACTGCTCAATGGTTTGATTTTTCTCAACAAGAATTTAATAATAATTCCGAAAAGTTTTTTGCAAAGCCAAGCCTAGATTTAACCTATGTACCTACAAAAAGCTTTAGAATGAAATTTGCATATAGAAAAGATCAAGGTAGATTTTATTTTGGGCGAACTTCATTCTCTCAACAAGTAATTGATAGTAATTCTGATATCCCTTTACGACCTGAAACTAATCAAGAAACAAGTTTTGAAATTGAAAAGTCATTTATAAATAGGGCAAAAATTAAGTTAGAAGTTACTAATTCAGACACAGAAAACGTAATTGCTTTAATCCCTATCTATAATAATGGACAAATTATAGGCCAAAAAACCGGAAACTTTGCCTTAAATACTTCAAGCGGCCTTGAAGCCGAAGCTTATGTTCCTTTGGAAGATTATATTTACGGATTATCACTAAATACGGCTTGGCGTTTAAGATCTTCGGGGGTTCTTGATCCGCTTTCCCAAAATCTTGACAGCCTTCCATCACAAAATCAAAGAAGTTTTGAATTTAATATTAGACAAAATATTGCAAAGGATAATCTTGTTTGGGGTGTTTTTTATAAAGATAAAGATGGAAATACTGAATATAGATATGATGAAATTGTGACTAATCCACGCGATACTTATTGGGGTATGTTTATAGAATATAAAGGCCTTAAAGGCGCACAAATCGAAGCAGTACTAAATAATCAAATTAATTCAGATACTTATTCTTATGCAACTAAATATAATGGTGTTCGCACTACTGGCGATATTAATTATATTAATTTTAGGCTTAATAATCAAAGACCTGCACTTAAGCTTACTTTAAGACAAAGCCTATAAATTCTTATTGCATTTTAAATTGAAATTGTTACCCTATCAAAGGGGGAATTTATAATGTTTTCTAGTATCTTTAAGTTTAGGTCTTTATTTTGCATATTTACTTTATTTTGCATTTTGCCGAATACTTCATTTGCCCAAAATGATGATAAATCTCAGGATAAATGGCTGTATAACTCTGTAGATGGGATTTATATGCACGCCCTGTTTAGATTTAAATGTCCGGAAAAAATTGATAGTTATACTTTGAATAGTAAATATGAATATCCTGGTGGGACTGATGTTTCTTGTTCTTATTTAATAAAAAATACCCAAAATGTTATCACGTTTTATTATTATCCAGCTAGAGGTACAATAGAGCAAGAAATAGAGGCTATTGGAAATCCAATCCTTAAAAAATATAACCCAGAAAATAAGATTATAACTTCTAAAAATGATTTCACTTTCAATAATAAAGCAGTAATTTTTAATAAAATTGAAGCAGGTCCAGATTCGCAGGGAATTTCAAATTCTATAAGTTTTTATGATGAAAATAATAAAAGATTTAAAATAAGGATGACAAATCAAGGCGACGCTTCAATTCACAATAAATTTATAAATGATTTTGGCACATTACAAACTGAAGCTTTTGAAACAACGGCTATGTGTGTAAACTACCAAAATATAACAAAGAAAAAAGCCAAAACATCTTCTGAATTAAGTAACGCAATGATAGATTTAATGCTTGCATCAGTTATTCTTGATAAAAGCGATTCAACAAAAAATACAGATGTGAAATGCAATTTATTCATGTTGAATGAATATAATGACCAAAAAAATATCATATTCTCATATTCAAATAATGGTACAAACCTCTGGAGTTTTCAGGACTTTAGCCAAAATAATTTGCCAATTTTAAAAATTACAAAAACCTTTGATGACAATAAATATACATTGATAGGACACGATAAAGATACAATAAATTTCTATCATCGTTACGATAAAGAACCAAATGTTGAGCAAGTATACAAAGATTTAGAAAATATACTCAACGGTAAATTACCAATTATTGCATCTATAAATTCAAAAGACAAAACCAAGCAAATTACGATACATCAGAAATAACTATATAAATTTTACCATCTAATCAATTATTTATAATTTTATTATTGCAAATCAGTTTCAATTAATATTAAAGCTTAATTGTAATGACAAAAATTATCCTCCCTCTTTTTATTGCATTATTACCGATAGTCAGTAATGCACAGACTGTGCAACCAATTGAAATTGGTCAAGATGGCAAAACAAGCTATGCTATTGATTATTTTGCAAGATTCACTCCTGAAAATGCACTTGATATAGTATTTAATATTCCAGGATTTAGTATTGAAGAAGGCGAAAGCGCGCGCGGCCTTGCCGGTACAAATGGCAATATACTTATTAATGGCTCAAGACCCGGAACCAAAGGCACAAATATTGAAGATATTTTAAAAAATATTCTTCTTAAGGATATAATTAGAATAGAAGTTCTTGAAGGCGCAAGCCTTGAAGGACAAGGTCAAGGCTATACCAAGCTTGTAAATATTGTTAAAAAAGAAACTTCTAGTTCAAGCTCTAGTATTGAGCTTGAAACATCTTTGAGCGTTGCGAAACCTGTATTGCCTTTCATATCATATGAAAATAATCAAAATATTCTTGGTTTTAATACACGCTTTACTCTTAAAACAGGTACAGAATTTGTTTTAAAAAGATTAGGCCATGAGTATATTAAAAATGCCCAAGGAAATTTAACCGAACAAGGTAATAACCAGTTTAGACCATTATTAAGTTTTGATTTATTTGGCTTTAATTCAGAAGGAAAAATTGGCAATATAAAGACCAATTTAAACTATAGTTTTTATAAAGAAAAATTAAAAAGAAAATGGCTTTATGATGCGCGAAATCCTTCTGATAATTCATTTCTAAGATATGATGAAGGTATAGATAATTATAAAGAAAGCGGTCATGAGCTAAGTATAATTTTAGAATCTAATATTTTAAATTTTAAAAATGAAACAAGCCTGTATGCAAATTTTGAAAAGGATGATGATCATTCGATTGCTGGCTTTAATTCTAATATTTTAGATAAAAGCTTTGAGATTTTTGAAGAAAATAGCGACTCTGTTGAATCTGTAATTCAAACTAATTTCTCTAAAACTTATGGCAATCATACTCTAAGTTTTGGCGGTGAAACCGGAATTAATTCACTTGATATATTTTCGTTAAGTCGTAGCCTTTCGAAAAATATTCTAACCACTAATCCGAATGATATTTATAAAACTAAAATCGAAGAAACCAGATCAGAAATTTTCATCTCGGATAATTGGAAAATTTCAAACAGGCTAAGCTTTGAAACTAGGCTTAGGAATGAATGGTCAACAATCACGCAAACGGGTGATGAAAATAAATCAAGGGATTTTAAATATTTCAAGCCAAGCTTTAATTTAAATTATAATCCAGTACAGAATTTAAACCTTATTCTTGGCTATGAGCATAAATTGGGACAGTTAAACTTTGGTGATTTCGCATTTTCAAAAAATTTAAATGATAATAACCAATCACAAAGCACTACTGATTTAAGGCCAGATCAGATTGATATAATAAAATTTATTATTGAAAAAAAATGGGGCAAAGATGGTAATTTAACCCTAGAGCTTATAAATAATGATTATACTGATGCCATAATAAATCTTCCTGTTTTTGAAAATGGCATAATAATAGGTGAAACTATTGGAAATATTCCAGAGGCAAAAAGCTTTGAAGCAAACATCGAAGGCTTTATTCCAATGGATAAAGTTTATAATGGTTTGAAACTAAGTTTTTCATACTCTTATATAAAAGAAGAATTATTAGATCCTATTACCAATTTAAAACGTGAATTTGATTATGAAGATAGAACACTTTATGAGATTGAACTAATCTTTAATAAAGATAATTCAGATTTTAATTATAGCTTTGATTTTAAACGCGGAAAACTTGGCAAAAGCTTTAGACTAAATAATACTTTTGATTTCACACCTGTGGATGAATTCGGGATTAATGCGGAATATAAAGGTTTTAAATCGCTAAAAATCAATGCTCGCATTTTTAATCCGTTTGGTGCAGAAATTACAAGATATAGAACGACATATAAAGATGGAACTCGCAATTCTGAAATTATAGAGACACAGTATAGAAAACGAAATATTACGCCTGGAATGAATTTAACTATCCGAAAATCAATATAAAAATGGGGCCGTTAAGCCCCATTTTCTATTTCACTTCTTTGGTTGTATCATTCGCCCCATATGCCCATTTGGATACAAAGAATGATAGGACAAAGAAGCCTATACCAATATAAATACCCCATAAACCAATGGTTTCAAAAACCTGCAATGAAGTATCAAGCGCAGCTTTCGGGTCAAGAACTTCACCACCAACAGTTTCAGTTCCTGCATGACTTGAAATAATTCCTGCTACGAAATGCGCACCCGCAGATCCCAAGAACCAAATTGCCATCATAGTTGACACCAAGAATGTCGGTGAAAGTTTAGTTTGTTGTGATAGACCAACAGGCGATAAAGCAAGCTCACCCCATGTATGGAATAAATAAGTCACAAATAAGAATATAAGCGGAAGCCTAAATGCGCTATCGGCCGCACCCTTACCCCAAACTAATACTAAGAAGCCAAGACCTACACACACCATTGCAAATGCGAATTTTTTAACTGGATCTGGATCAATATTTTTACTTGCAAGCCAAGTAAATAATGCCGAAAACATTGGTGCAAATATAAGAATAAAGCCAGCATTAAAAGACTGCGTCTGTGCAGGTGTAAGCCCCATATCAATATGAACATGATCAGGACGTAAATTAGTTAATAAAGCCAATTGTTCACTTGATGCAAACGCGAATTGCTTACCAAACATTTCCAAAGCAAAAGGCGAAGGAATAATATTCAATGTCGAATTACGCTCGGCAAAAAGACTTAATGACGAACCTGCTTGCTCAAACAATGTAAAGAATACAACAGAGCCAAGCGTTAGTAACATTGCAAGCAAAAGCCTGAAATTTTCTTCTTTTTTTAGTTTAGTAATCATATTGAATATTACATAACTAAGAACTGCCACCGAACCAGCTGCAAGTGAGTAACCAACAAGTTTATTTTTCTGAACAATGAAATAAATAAGTGGCACTGCAAGAACACCTAATAGATATATTAGATTTTCACGAGTAATTATACCGCCCATTTTCTCTTTTAATGCTTCTGGATTTGGCGGCTCTCCCTTGCCTTCAAGCAATGCCTTACCGCCTACAAACATAACAAGGCCTACAAGCATACCAACACCTGCAAGACCGAAACCAGCCCACCAGCCAAATTTTTGACCTAAGTAGCCACAAAGAATAGTAGCCCAGAAAGCCCCAAGATTAATACCATAATAATAAAGCTGGAAACCACCATCGCGGCGTGGGTCTTTTTCAGGATATAATTGACCAACAATGGTTGATATATTAGGTTTTAAGAAACCAACGCCCATAATAATAAGGGAAATTGAAAGGAAAAACATATTTTCCGCCCAAGGAGTTATTTTCTTAACTCCAAGCTCATAAGTTCCTTTTGGCATAACCGCAGGAATAGTATCGGTTGCACTTACACCTTCAAACTCCATGCCGCCATCTTTATTCGGGCCGTATTTAAAGGTTTTTTCACCTACTTTAAGCTCTAGGATTCTTTTTCCTTCAGAATCTTTTCCAGTTTCTACAAATTCATAAACAGCATTATTATATTTTAAAGTTTGTTGATTTGGTTTGCCTTCAAATGCCATACCAAAGTGACCGGCAACAAGTAAAAGACCTCCAAAAACAATTGCTTTACGTGTTCCAAGCCATCTATCTGCCACCACACCGCCAACTAATGGTAATAAATATACCAATGTTGCATACGATCCATATTGCGAACTTGCTTTATCATCTGGGAATAAAAAATGCGTAGTTACATAATAAATTAATAATGCACGCATCCCGTAATATGAGAATCGCTCCCACATTTCCGCAAAAAAGCACACAATAAGACCACGCGGGTGGTGCTTCATTTGTGTGATAACTGGAATAATTGTGGCAATTGTTATCAATAAGCCAATTAAAATAAGAACCATAAATGCCTCACAAATTTCGCCAAAATTAGGCGCAAAATAATATTGCGCTAAATCAACAGATTTTTATGAAACTGGCAAGCCTATAAAACATTATGTTATTACAAAAATCTAATAAGCACAATTTTCGTAAATTTTGTTTATATCTTTGCCCCATTCATTATTATATTTTTGCAAAATGCGACGCGATGGAGAAATTCCCGTTTTGGCGATTTCTTCTAAATCATTGAGGAATCCGGTTTCATTATCCCCTGCCCCATTTAATTCATTACGGGTATTAAGGCCGCTACGTGCTATTTCAAGCATTTCAATGGCAATATCTTGAACTTTTCTTCCGGCGATTTTCGCTTCAAAACCAAGCTTTGGAACTGCGCGTCTTAATCCTTCTACATCGGCATAGTCCCAATCCTTAGAAATATTAAGTGCTGCATCAAGTGCGCTTTCATCATATAAAAGCCCAACAAATAATGAAGGCAGTGAACAAAGGCTTCCCCAAGATCCCGAATCCGCGCCGCGCATTTCAAGATATGATTTAAGTCGAACTTCTGGGAATAAAGTTGTTAAATGGTCTTCCCAATCCGATTGAGTTGGTTTTTGACCTTCAAAGCCTTTAAGCTTGCCATTCATAAAGTCACGGAATGATAGCCCTGAAACATCATGATAAATCCCGTCGCGTTTAACAAAATACATAGGCACATCAATGGCATAGTTAGCATAATCGGCAAAACCAAAATTCTCATTAAAAACAAATGGAAGAATACCAGTTCTATCAGGATCTGTATCAGTCCAAACTTGGGCACGATACGATTCATAGCCATTGGTTCGGCCTTCGGCAAAGGGTGAATTGGCAAAAAGTGCGGTTACAATTGGTTGCAAAGCCATTGATGCTTTGAATTTACGCGCCATATCTTTTTCAGATGAATAATCAAGATTAACTTGCACAGTGCAAGAGCGGAACATCATTTGTCGGCCTAAACGTCCAACTTTCGCCATATATTCTTTCATAATATTATAGCGTCCCTTTGGCATCATTGGCACATCTTCTAGCTTAGTTAGTGGCTGAAATCCAAGCCCTAAAAAGCCAATATTTAAAGGGTCTGCCGCCGCTTTTACCGCAACTAAATGCCTTGAAATTTCTAAGCAAGTTTCATGAATATTTTTAAGTGGTGCACCAGAAAGTTCGAATTGCCCACCTGGCTCTAGGGTAATAGAGCCCTTTCCATCAGTAAGCCCAATTATTTTTCCAGATTCTATTATGCCTTCCCATTCATTGGTTTTTTGCATAGCAAGCAATAAAGCCTCTATGCCATTTTCACCTTCATAGGGAACAGGAA
Source organism: uncultured Caulobacteraceae bacterium (assembly GCA_964443435.1). Lineage (GTDB taxonomy): Bacteria > Pseudomonadota > Alphaproteobacteria > Caulobacterales > Aquidulcibacteraceae > Pseudaquidulcibacter. The sequence continues at coordinate 15,360 of CAYUCW010000031.1, forward strand.
GGTTTGATCCTTTATAAAATCCAAATTTTTCATGCTCGGTACCAATTCGCCAATCAGATTTAGGCTTTGAGCCTTTTTGGAATGTATAAAGTAAATCCTCGAAACTTTCGATAGGGGCATATTTATCTATTTTATTCATTATTTGGCCTTACTTTTACAATTACATATTACCAATGGCACTTTGGATTAAAACAAGCCCTGCGTAACATGCTGTATCTGCTCTCAATATATTAGTTCCAAGACAAATGGGGCTTATAAAACTAAGTTCAAGTAGCATAATTCTTTCTTTATCACTAAATCCACCTTCAGGGCCAATTAAAAGTCCTATTTCATTAGATTCATCTGCAAGGTATTTTTGCAAATCTAAATCAGTAATTTTGTTTTCCGCGCCCGTTTCATCCGCAAATATAACAATACCTTGATGTTTTAACGACATAAACTCCTCAAGGCTAATGGCTTCATTAATATTAGGAATATTAATTCTTTCACATTGTTCCGCCGCTTCTATTGCAATTGTTTGAAACTTATCAATATTTGCTTTTCTTACAATTGTACGCTCTGTTATAACTGGCGTAATTGATTTCACACCAATTTCAGTTGCTTTTTCGATTATATTTTCGTTGCGATTCCCTTTTATAGGCGCGAAGAATAAATGTATATTTGAAAGATTAGTTTGCTCACGCGTTTTTGAATTTATTTCAATACTAACCTGTTTTTTGCTTGCTTCTTGAATAATCGCCTTAAATTCACCGTCTATTCCATTAAAAACAAGAATTTCTTGGGATACTTCCACGCGCATTACATTAAATAAATAATGTGCATGGGTTTTCGATAGAATAATTGTTTTATCAATTACTAAGCTATCATTTAAATATATTCTTGGAATGTGACGCATAAATATTAATAGCAAAATCAGCCCATTTAATGCAATAGCATAGTGACATAAAGAAAATAAAATTATAGTTGAAACTTATGTTTACACTTACATCTATTGGCCTTAGGGGCCCTATCGAAGAAGCCGCACAAATACTTGATGAAATGGGCGGCTTTGGCGCAGTATCTTGGTATGAGCTTGAAAGAAGGCAGTTTCGCCTTGAAGCTTATGTCGAAGATGAAGATTTGGCAAAATCTGGCATTGGCGCACTTGCCATTATGCTTCCACAGCTTGATGTAAACTATGCCCCCCTTGAAGATAATGACTGGATACGAATGTCACTTGAAGGGCTTCCGCCTGTTTATGCTGGAAGATTTAAAATTAGCGGTAGTCATGATAAGGCGAAAACTAGAACTGGCAAATATGAAATCATAATAGATGCCGGTGAAGCTTTTGGTACTGGGCATCATGGCACTACGCGCGGCTGCCTTCTTGGGCTAGAGCGTTTAATTCGTATGAATAAAATCCCTAAGAATGTGCTTGATGTTGGCACTGGCTCTGGTGTTTTGGCAATTGCCGCCGCAAAATTTGGCGCAAATTGTATTGGCACGGAAATTGATGCAAGAGCCGCAATCGTTGCCGCTGAAAATGCGAAAATTAATAATGTAAGTTCGCGCGTTAAAAACTATGTCGCCAATGGCATACGCAAAAATGGCGTAAGAAAATCTAATGGCTATGATCTTGTATTTGCCAATATTCTTATGAAGCCGCTTATAAGATTATCTTATGATTTAGCAGATTCAGTCGCCAAAGGAGGAACTCTCATACTTTCTGGGCTTTTAACAACTCAAGAGCCAGCAATAAGACGCGCTTTTGCTTCTAAAGGTTTGGTTTTAGTTAATAGATATCGCCAAGATGTTTGGTCAACTTTAAGCTATCAGAAGCCGCTTTAAGCCGCATTTGCCTTTAAATCTTGATTAAGTGCCGTTGTAAATTCGGTAAGCATATCTTCGTATTCCATTGCATCAATTTTCAAAGACTTTTCTTCACCAAATCTAAAGCCCCAGAATGAACAAATATGGGTAACAATTCCCATTAATTGACCAAGTTCAAGGAAAAGAATTGGACTATCAAGAAGAAATTTACGGAATGCCGCCGCATGTGCTCTATCGACTAAATCATCAAACGCCTTATCATAAAGTGCAATTATTGACTGGCAATCAGTTGCAACTTTTCTAAGCCCTTGTTTAAGATTTGAAGACATAGTTTCAATATTAAGCCTAACATCTGCATCAGGTCTATTCATATAAACAACTTTATCGATCTGTCTTAAAATGC